>NZ_VHIL01000007.1:0-182098 GCF_006491895.1 Enterococcus sp. OL5 | reverse complement strand
CCAGATCGTTCATCCTGAGCGATCACCAAAATCAGTCCCTTTTAGGGGCTGAACTCATCGAGCGAAAAAGCTTTACGCAAGCATAAAAAACGCCCCAAAGAAAGTTAAGTAAAGCTACTCTTGGGCGTTTCATTGTCTACATCGAAAAAAGCATTCTTTCGTTTTTCACCTCTCTTTCGCCACAGCATACACAAGATGCGGCATGTCCACTTGCCGATAGTGTTTAACAAAGCGATCCACCAGCTTCATTCCATTACGCAATGCCACATTTACAGAGGCTTGATTGGTCTCACGAATGATCGAATAAACAATGGCGGCATTTAGCGTTGCAAACGCATAGTCTTTACAAGCCTGGGCGGCTTCTGTGGCAAACCCATGATGCCAGAAGTTCTTTTGAAACAAGTACCCAATTTCTAAAACGGCTTCTCCCTTGACGTCTTGCCACGTCAAACCGCATTGACCGATCGCTTGCCCGGATGCTTTCTCAATCACTAGCCACAAGCCAATGTGATCGTTTTGATAGCGTTGCAGCTGTTTGTCGATCCAACCAGTGACTTCCTGCTCACTGAAGGGTCCTTCATAAGCAATCATGACTTCTGGATCTTGCAAAATCTTTTCAATCGCTGGACGATCGTCATGACTCATTTCTCGCAGCAATAATCGCTTGGTTTCAATTAGTGGTTCCATGGTGGTTTAGCTCCCTTCTACTCCATTCGGTTTCTTTTCAAAAAATACCAACTCGCTGCCCATGCGGTGATGGGTAAAATAATCACCGCTGACAGACCCGTGATCAAACAAACGATCAATTCTGAGACGAACGCCTTCGAATTGATCATTTCACCAAAGGAGATCGATAAATCTTGAAACCACGCAATCAACGCCAGATTACTTCCCATAAAGGCAAACAATAAGGTATTGATCGTCGAAGACAATACGTCTGATACCACTGTCATACTACTTTTACTTAATGCCTTGATTGAGACTTGCGGGATTGCTTGAAAAAGTTCAAAGGTCGCCGTGCTGATCGCCATACTCCCATCTGCCACCGCCCCCGAAAAACTCATCAAAATGATTGCGGTCATCAATGTCTTAAAATCGATGGCTACATCAAAGGAATACATCGCCAACTCATCCAGTTCCTCTACCGAAAACCCATGAAGATTCATTGCAGAGAGCACAAGCGGAAATAGTAGTAGAAAAAGCCCTAGAAAGACCAACACACAGACAAAGGCAATTTTGGTTTTCTGATTGACGCCGTTCACGAAAAACAAGGTGATCGCCGCCACGGCTAAAAAGGCAACACAAGCCGCTGGTAAAATCGGTGCCCCTCGGTCAATCAGAACCAGTAGCGCTAGAAAGACGGCCACATTCATAAACAGACCTGTGACTTGAAACAGCCCTTCGATCCGAAAAACAGCGAAAGTCAACAAGAGAAAAAGCAAGATCAACACAAACAAAACAGTCATTTTGCTTTCCTCCTATGCACTTCAAAACAAAGGAGCGTCAACGGTACCGATAAAACCAACGCAAAGCCGCCGCATACTGTACGCACTATTTCTAAAGAAAGATGCATCGGCAATGCTTGCGAAAGCAGCCAGCCATTGGCTAGGTAAAACAATAGCGCTGGCATACTCCCACTTAAATAGGCAAACAACAAGACATTGATCATCGAAGAAGTCGTATCTTGCGCGATGGACCGACCGATCGCTAATCGTTCCTTGCGGCTCGTCTGGGGATTGATGCGTTGGATCTCATCTAAACTGGCAATCAGCATGACGATATTGTCCATGCTGGCACCAATCGCGCCAATCAGCAGACTCCCTAGATAGACACTGCGATACGGACGGGTCAGAAACGACATTTCCTCATAGCGCAACCCATGATCTTGCAAAAGATCCATGGCGAATCGACAGAGAAAAAACGCCAAGAGAACGCTGGCTAAGGAGGCAATGATTTTGCGACTGTCGATCGTGCGAAAGCCATAGGAAATCCCCATCGTCAAAACCAACGAGACGATCGTAAAAACGATCATCAAAAAGACCAATGAAAAGGAGCTGTTGCCTTTGTGAAACCAAAGAAAAAGGAGCAGCAAGCCAGTATTCACAAAGATACTAAGCAAAGCCCGTAAGCCCTTTTTGCCACCAATTGCGACTACTACCATCAGGAATAAGCCAAGGAAGAAAAAGAGATACCCATCCCGTTTTTGTGTTTGTACCTGCCAGCCATCCCCTTCTTTTTGCAAAAGCAGCTGTTGTCCGATCTGATACAACGGATGAATCGCACCGTTGGGCGTGTATTCTGTAGTGACTGTCCGCAGTGCCCCAGCTTCTTCTCCGTTGCGAAGGATCCCTTGAATCTGCTGCTGGTCGGCGGTGACTTGAACCGTTTGTACTTCTATGATCGGCTGTGCATAAAAGCGACTGCTTTGGGTTTGGATCAGCCAGCTCAAGACCAGCAAGCTAACAAAGGCCGCTAGATAATAATACTTTTTCAAGACCGTCTCCTTTCTTTTTCAGCAAAAAAAGACTTAGACAAACCACCAGTCCTACGACCAATCACCTTGTGAGGCTGGCTGACTGGTCGAAATGGTTACTGTGTCGGCGAGACTAACTGCTTTGCTAGTCGCCTGCTTTGTCAAAGTCCTTTTGCTCGTTTTGCTTACACGACGTTTTGTGGCGTCCCTGCTTTAAAGCCGCTTAAGTTCGCCACAGCAATCCCCATCAAACGACGTCGGGTTTCGACGGGCGCCCAAGCGATATGCGGCGTCAAATAGCAATTTGGTGCGTGCAACAAGGGATTGTCCGCTGCAATCGGTTCTTTCGAGACGACATCTGCCGCCAAGGCTGCGATCTGCCCAGTTTGCAGCGCTTCAGCAACTGCTGCTTCATCAATCAAGCCGCCACGCGAGGTATTGATCAGGATCGCAGAAGATTTCATTTGTGCCAATGCTGTGCGATCGATCATTTTTTCTGTCTCAGGAAACTGTGGAACATGAAGGCTAATGATATCTGCTTCTTGATACAGTTCCACCAGCGAAACTTGTTTTGCCCAAGCAGCTTGTGCTGGTTTTGGTCGATGATTAAAGTAGATTACTTTCAATTGAAACGCATGTGCGATCGTGGCAACTGCTTGAGCGATCGCACCATATCCAATCAGCCCAATCGTTTTGCCTGCCAATTCCATCAATGGTGTCTGCCAATAAGAAAAATCTTTGCTGGTTTGCCAGTCGCCCTGATGCACGGAACGATTATGGTGTCCCACTTGATTCGTCACTTCCAGCAGCAAAGCAAAGGTCGCTTGTGCCACTGCATTGGTACTGTAGCTAGGAATATTGGTCACGGTGATTCCCTGTTCCTTCGTTGCTGCCAAATCAACGACATTGTATCCAGTTGCTAAGACCCCAATATAGGTCAATTGCGGACATGCTTTGAGCACATCTGCGGTGATCGGCGTTTTATTTGTCAAAATTGCTTCGGCATCGCCGATTCGCTCAATAATTTCTTGTTTATCTGTATACGAGGTACGATCATACACCGTCACCTCTCCTAATTCTTCAAACCCGTGCCAAGACAAATCTCCTGGATTCAACGCATAGCCATCAAGTACAACGATCTTCATTCTTTCGCTCCTCTCGCTTTTCCTTTTGCTTTTCCATAAAAAACGGGAATTCCTAGTAACGTCACACCGATTCCCACGACTGCTAACCAAGTGTCAGTGATCAAGGTCATGATCAAGATAAAACAGCCGCCTAAGATCGCAATCAAGGGAATGATTGGATAGAAGGGAACTTTATACGGACGCTTCATCTGCGGTTCTGTTTTTCGCAAACGAAAAACCCCTACAAACAATAATACACTAAAGAACCACATAACAAAAACCAGCATATCGGTCAAAAGATCAAAGGTGCCTAAAAGCATCATGATACAAGCGATGCCTAATTGTAAAAAGGCCGCCGCATAAGGTGCATTGGTGGTTTTACTTAAGGTCGCAAAGGTCTTGCTGAAAGGAATCTCATCTTCTAACGCCATAGCATAAGGAACTCGTAAGCCAGTCATTGTATAGCCGTTCAAAGCGCCATAAACAGAGATCAAGATACCGATCGTGACCAGTTTTCCGCCAAAGCTGCCGAACAAGGCCATCGCAGTTTCTGAGGCACTGTTCAAATTACCAGCGATTTGATCGATCAGCAATGTTTTTAAAAAGGCAACATTGATCAACACGTACACCAAGGTGACAAAACTCAACCCAAAGATGATGGCTTTAGGTAGATCTTTTTCCGGTCGCTTCATTTCTCCAGCGACATTGCCGACGCCCATCCAACCATCATAAGCAAAAAGGGTTGCTAAGAGAGCACTACTGATACCAGCCGCAAGCGAACCTTGAGTATTGGAAGAAAAATCCACCAATGAGACCGAGACTTGCCCGGGTGTCAATAGGCCAGCCACGATGATCACCGCAATCGGGATCAGCTTGACTGCTAATGTGACCGACTGGACTTGAGCAGCGGCTTTTGTTCCCAAAAGATTGATCAAAGTCACACTCGTTCCGGTCAAAATCGACAGAGGAATCAAATAATTGCTAGGTAGATGAAATAAGTTCAAGCACTGGGTCGCAAAAATAATACTTAGAGCCGCAACATTCGCTGGAAAGTAAATGATACTTTGTGCCCAGCCTAATAAAAAGGAGGGTAATTTCCCATAAATTCTTTCAATATATCGAATGGGTCCGCCGGTTTCAGGAATCGCCGTCGCTAATTCTGCCACGGTCAAACCGCCGCAAATCGTTAGAAAGCCGGCAAGCAGCCAGACCAACAAGGTCAATCCAGTCGATTGCGTCTGCTGAACCACAGCCGCTGCTTTGAAAAACACGCCTGCGCCGATCACCGTTCCCATTACTGTCGATAATGCCCCAAAAAAACTGATTTCTTTTTTCAATTGACTTTTCACAACATCACTTCCTTTTAAATGAATAAGTCAAAGTATAGCGGATTGAAACTGTCTTGACTAGGGGAATTTCAGAAAACAAAAAGCAAATACCATGAAAAGACGGCATTTGCTCTAAAATTTTTTTATTCTTTTGTGGATTCCTGAAAAACGAACAACGGAAGCTGCCGCTTTTTGTGCATTTGTTGAACTAAAAAAATTCCTGCCAGCAAGATGATTGGGAAAACGATCGCACCTAGAATCCCAACCTGCAGCTGTTGTCCCGTCCATTCAACGATACTACCAACGACAGCAGGGCCGATTGAACACCCTAGGTCTCCCGCTAATGCCAAATATGCAAATAGCGCCGTCCCGCCGTTGCGAATGTATTGCGCAGAAAGACTAAAGACCCCTGGCCACATGATCCCTACGGCAAAACCGCTTAAGCCGCAGCCGATGAACCCAATCAACGGCAATGAAGCAAAGCCGATCATCATATACGCCAGTAGGCAAAGCAAAACACTCAAAAACATAAAGCGTTTCAAATCGATCCGTTCCCCGAACTTGCCGTAAAGCAAGCGCGAGATCCCCATCATCAAGGCAAAAACCATTGGCCCTGCCAAATCGCCTAGCGTTTTACTAACGCCTAAGCCCTGTTCAGCAAACGTCGATGCCCATTGACTGACCGCTTGTTCGCTGGCTCCGGCACAGACCATCATCACCAGAAACAGCCAAAAGCTTTTCAAAGAAAAGAGCTGTCGAGTGGTCAAGCCTCGTTCTCCTTCGGCAACGATTGGCGCCAACGGGACTTTGGTAAAGAAAAACAAATTGACCAACGGGATCAGCGCCCAGATGATCGCCAAAATCGGCCACTGTTGAATACCGAACACCAGGAAGAACGCCGTTGAGAACAAAACGACACCCACGTACCCCCAGCAATAAAACGAGTGCAGCATGCTCATGGTTTTTTCCTTATGTTCCGTTGGACAGGCTTCAACGATGGGACTGACTAAGACTTCCAACAAGCCACCGCCAATGGCATACAACAAAACCGCTGCTAACAGCCCGCTAAACGGAGTCGGAAACCATAAGGGAAAAACAGCTAAACCAATCAAGCCGATCGCTGCAAAAAAATGCGCCGCTACGATCGAAATACGATAGCCGATGCGGTCTACAAAAAAGATCGCTGCAAAATCGACGGCTAACTGGGTCAAAAAGTTAAAACTGACCAACAAGGTGATCTGACTGATCGGCAGCTGGTATTGGCTTTGAAAGGTCAAAAATAATAAGGGGGCAAAATTATTGATCACGGCTTGAACGATGTACCCTACAAAGCAAGCTGCAATCGTCGAACGATAACTTTTCATTTTCATTTCTCCTTTACTCGTCTTATCAGTATACCAAGTCCACTAAGACCGTAACCATGGAGAAAACACTTTTTTTACCCAGAGAATCTTAAAGAAATCAGGATTCCTCTCCCTTCAGATAATTCCTTTAAATGGAAGCAGCAAAAAAGCTGCCCTCACAGACAGCTTTTTCCGACTTATTCTCAAGGCTAGGCGTTTTTCTTCCGAGCAGCGATGGTTTTCATGGTGGCTTCAAAGATTGGGCCAATAAAGACGATACACAAGAGAGTACCTAACCCCACACTGGCGCCTAACGCAAAACCAATCAAGACCATGGCTGCATCCAAGCCGATACGGATCGTTTTTTGCGTCAATTTGCTTCGTTTGTAGATCAAGGCCGTCAAGGCTTCAAGTGCGGCTGAACCTTTGTTGGAAGAAACGTAGATACCGGCGCCGATCCCGAATAAGATCGGTGCCGCGAAAATAGCGATCCACGGGTAGAAAGGCAAATGAATCGATACTTTGTCCATCACTGGTTCAAAGACCCCAATCAGCAGGCCTAAGCCGATCCCATTGATAAAACTGCCAATGCCTAATTCAGCACGATCAAAGACTGCAACGATCAACAAAACAACAATATTAAAACACAAACTGGCAATCCAAAAGGGGACATCGACAAAATTCAAAATTCCTAGTAAAAACGTACTGATCGTATCATATCCTTGATGGGCGGTGATCAATAAGGATATGGCTAACGCAATCAGCCCGGTACCTATCAAAACTTGTGCAAATTTTTTGGTTTCTTTCACAACATCACGCTCTCTTCTTTATTTTTCCTCTCTTAGTTTACCGTGAAAGCGTCACAATTACTATCATTTAATCACAAAAACCGGATTTTTTTGAAGAAATCTAAATTCAATCAAGGGATTCATAATGCTGTTCATAGGTATCGCGAAACTCTTTGGGGGTCAGACCATTCAATTTCTTAAACATTTTGGAAAAATAGTTGGTATTGTTGTAACCGATGCGATCCCCGATCTCACTGATCGTGGCTTTCGAATGAAGCAGCAGCTGCTGGGCTTGCTTGATTCGCACCAGATTGACGTACTGATTAAAACTCATTTCCGTTTCTTTCTTGAAGAGCTGTCCCAAATAAACGACGCTGACGTGCAGTTCTTCTGCCGCTGATTTGACCGTCAAATCATGGGTATAACCTTCTTCGATCAGCTGGATCGTCTTTTGAACGATCTCTGAATAACGTTTTTGCGGCGGCTGTGATTTCGCCAATTCCAGCACATCATCAAAGAGTTGCCGCAAATCTGCCAATGTATTGGACTCGCGGATTCGTGCTAAAATCTGCTCATGGTTTTCTTGGGAAAGCACCGGCAGTTGCCGATAAATATCATTGAACAATAAAAAAGAAACATAACGAACATGCTCAGGGTCTGCTTGGGTTTGTTCCAAAATAGCGAACATTTTATCCAACTCATGTTGGATCGTTTTAACATCCCCGATGGTCAGTGCTTTGTTAAAAGATAGAAACGGGAGTTCTTCGTTTCGTTCTAATATATCCACGTGGATCGTCTGTTCTTGTAAGAACAGATCTGGGTAGAAGGCTTGCAGTGACTGAACCTGTTTGATTTTTTCATAGGCTTTATACAAATTCTCCCACTCGTTGATGGTTTCGCTCATGATCAACTGCCAGTCTTTACTATCAAGCTGCTGTGCCAGTGCTTTTAGGTCAGTGTTGATTTGCTGTCTTGGTCCGGCTGCGGTAATGATCACTTGGTTTTCATCTAATCGCCCTGGTAAGATCAATGGCTGATCGTGTTGCTGAAAAAACGTCGTGATTTTTTGTAAGATCTCGGCAGTCCCATTGAACTGCAAAACAGTAAAGGGCGCTGCTAGTGGTACCCGCTGTTGCGCCAGCAAATGGAGGTACTCGCTTTCGTTCAATTCATCATTCAACCAAAGTAGGAGGCTTGATTCTTGATACAGTTCTTTTTCTGCCAACAGTTTTTGCTGCTCCTCTAACTCAGCTGCAATCGCTTGAACACTGCTACGCAGTTCTTCTTTGTTAACAGGTTTGACCAGATAATTACGCACACCTAACGCCATGCCTTGTTTGACAAAGGCAAACTCTTGATAGCCTGAGAGAATGATCGAGAAGAATCGATTCCCAAACGCTTGCGCTTGGCGGATCATATCGATGCCGTTCATTTCTGGCATCCGAATATCCGTGATCAGCAAATCAACGGAATGTTCTTGTAGATACTCGAGAGCCTCACTAGCACTTTTCGCTGTATGCACCACCTCAAAGCCCAGCTCTTGCCAAGGCAAGATCATCTGCAGCCCTTGCAAGATCATGTATTCATCGTCAACGAACATTGCTTTATACATCTGCCTCATGCCCCCTTTGCAAACTTTTCTCATCTAAGCGGATCTTGACCGTAAACCCAGCAGCTGCTTGAGACGTAACATCCATTTGATAGGCGCCGTTGAACATTCCCCGCAACCGTTCGTGAACATTTTTGATCCCGATCGAGGTTTGGGCTCCGATCTCCTGATTTTGCAGTTCTTCATGAATCATCGCTAACTGCTGCGGATCTGCGCCTTTGCCATTGTCTTTGACTTCAATCACGATCTGATCGGCTTCTTTATAAGCTTTGATACTGATGGCGTTATCATTGCGCTGATAATCGATACCGTGAACAAAATAGTTTTCGACAAGCGGCTGCAGCGTGAACTTCGGCAATTCCAACTGTTCGAATGCCGGATCGATAGTTACATGATAGGCGATCTTATCTGGGTAGCGCATCTGAAACAAGTAGACATATTTTTCACAAAAATCGATTTCTTCTTTTAAGGTCTTCGTCTTTTCTTGCGTCGTGTTGTTCCGTAGCAGTGCCGAAAAGGCATAGACGACATCCGCCAGCTCTTCTTGGTTGCGGCTCAAGGCATACATTCGAATGTATTCTAAGGTGTTATAGAGAAAATGCGGATTGATCTGGGCTTGCAATGCCCGCATGTCGGCATCCCGTTGTTTGATCTCCAGTGTGTAAATATCTTTGATGTACTCGTTGATACTGTAGGTCATGTGATTGATGGCTTCTGCGATTTCTTTCAGTTCTTGTTGGACATTGGCGGTATCGATCCGTTTGTTAAAATTCCCTTGGCTGACTTCTTTCGTCGCATAGACGATCTGCTCTACTTGCGATGTATAGCGCTTAAAGGTGCGATGAAGCACCCATAGGACCAACAAGAGAATCCCGATTCCAAAACTAAAGATCCATATGGCACTGGAAAAAATATCCCGCCAAATCACCCTTTTTGACAACAAAACCAGGGACACTTCTCCGCTGACAGTGGTTTGTTTTTTGATATAAAAGTCTTTCGAAAGAGTGTCGTGAATGGTTCCGTGAGCAACCGCCTGATCAATTTTGGCTAAAGTTTCCTTGCTGAGGTTCGTGGCATCCTTGTAAAGGCGCTGACCATTTGAGGTATACAAAAAACTATTGATTCCATGAACTTGGTTGTCTTCTTGTCGATTGGCTAAAACATCGTCTGAACGAAAGATCACGTAGACTTGGCCTAAGGGCTGGGCATAATTACTTGGTTGGGCGATCGAACGAACAAAAAACAGACGATTTTTTAAATCAATCTGTTTGCCGCTGTGTTTTTCTCCGTAAGGTGTATCCGGCGTTGCCACTAGTGTCTCATTGCTTTCATCCAACTGAATGATGATCTCTTCGATACTAGGATGATTACGAATCAAACGATAGAGAATATTTGGTAAGTAAACACTTTGTCCCGTCTGGCGAAAAATATCATTACTATAGGAAAAATAATCTGGCAATGAAAGCTGCAAATAGTTGCGTAAAGATTCAAAGGCGGTATCTGAACTAGTAAATTCGCCAAGTACCGTTGAAACAACGGTATTTTGGTCTTGTACATAAGCATCCAGCTGCATGCTTGTGCTCTCCACTAAACGTTCACTCGTAGTAAAACGATCCGCTCCGGTATAAGCGGTCAGGACCAGCATAATAATGATGGAGATGATCACCAAGAGCACACTGTACAGCTGCATCAACTGATTGATCAAAAAATCATGTTTGAACAAACGAAAACGCCACTTAGTCATGTGCCAAATCCCGATCAATGACGTTTTTTTCCTGACTGATCGCCACATGGCACCATAAAATCAGTAAGCTGAATGTTCCAAAGAGCAAAAGCCCTTTCATCATCCAAGTAAAAACTAGAATACTAGCGATCCCAACCAGTAATTTTAGAAAGGTCGCCATATGAAGAAACAGACACACAAAGGACAATTTCAGGTTATTCCACAAGGAAATCTCATAAGACGTGTCAAAAACTACACTTAACAGGTACAGTAAAACACTCAATCCACTGACCACAACTAAAACAAAAGAGATCATCAACCAAATCAAGCCTTGGATCTGGGTAGCTAAATACAGGTTATACACTAAGAACCCTGTCAGTAGGAAAAACAGATAAAACTGCTTGTTGGCCTTGACAAAGACGTTGCGCCAAATGCGCCATGCGCTGCGAAAGCTTTGATTCTCATAATTTAGTCCATCTTCGTGGATCAAAGCACTGATGGTATGAAACGCTGGACCGATCCCTAAGATTCCACCACCGGCAAACGTCAATACGACAAAAAACAAATTCAACTTCACGATCGCCCAAATCAAGCGAAAGCCCTTGACCAACCCGCTATTTGCTGTTTCTTCCATTTAAAATTCCTCCCTTATTTGTTCCCTACCGAAAATGTAGCATGATTCCAGCTTCCTACTCAAGCTACCTGAGAATCTTTTAATGCTATGTACGTTTTAGATGCAACATGCTTGAGATTTAAAAGCGAAAAAATAAAAGTTGCGTTTTTTGAATAAAATCCCTCTATTCACTTAAAAGAAAAAGCAGCCAGAAGCTAGACGTGGGAACCATTGGTCCTGATGCGTTTAGCCTCCGGCTTGCTTGATCTATTGATTTGTGAGAACCACCTGTTGCTTATTCTTGGCTTGCACGGTACTCATCAAATTGTTTTTGCATTTCATCGCGGACCTTCTCCCAGCCAGCGGTTTTTAATTCTTCGTTTAGTTTCGGAACATTTTCTTCTGGATCGATCGTTCCGGTTGCTAAACTTGCTTTGTAACGGTTCATGACATTGGCGATATTCGTGATTTCTGTTTTCACATTATCAGTCTTGAAGTTGAACCCTAAGATTGGTGATGCTTCCGCGTTAGCAATGTTTTCATCACGCTCTTTGATCATATCGTCTGTGATGGATTCTTGTGTATAAAGGATCATGTTGTTCCCAGTGTTCCAAGCAGCCATGCGGGTATTTGGCAAGTAGCCATCAAGGAGGCGGATTTTGTTGTCTTGGCCTTCGATTTTTTCCCAGGCTTCGCCTTCAACACCCCAAACCAATCCATTCAACAATTCAGGATCGCTGTTCAACAAGCCCAACACTTCCACTGCTTTTTCTTTGTTTTTCGAAACATTCGCTACAACAAAGTTTGCCATTTGCGCTTGTCCGGTTGATTTTAATTGTTTCGTGATTGGACGTGAAACCAATTCATGACCTGCGGCATTGCTTAAGATCGTATCGCCGTAATCCATTGGTCCTTGAGTTTCTTCACGCATGAACCATGTGTTGCCTTCTAATGGGTAACCAGTTGTATTGGTGGCTGCATCGGTTGGGATCAAACCTTCGTTGTACCATTTGTGCATCAATTTCAAGTTTTCCATTTGTTCATCATCTTCGTATTGATTGATGATCTTCGTTGTATCGCCATCCAATTTAACAGCAAATGGGTAATCTTTCCCAATCACATAATCATAGTTTCCAGAAACATTAAAGGTTTGTCCGATCGCAAACGGTGCGATGTTTGGTTCTTCTTCTTTAAACTTCTTCAACACGTCTTCGGCATCTGCATAAGATTCGATCCCGCTGATATCCAAATCATATTTGTCTAAATATTGTTTATTGAAGGTCAAGACTTGTTGGGCATAAATATTGCCATTGACTGGAAAGGCATATAATTTTCCGTCGATCGTATTGCCTTTGATATAAGATTCGTCTAATTGATCATACGCTTCTTTGGCATATTTTGGTGCTAACTCCGTCAAATCTGCATACGCGCCTTTTTGCGCATTCGCAACGTAATTTGAGGCAAAGGAAATATCGTAGTTTTCACCCGATGAAATGATGGTGCTCATTTTTTGATCCCAGTCTCCCCAGCCGATGTACTGCAGATCGATGCGAGCGTTGGTTTTTTCTTCAATGCGTTTATTAGCGATCTCCATTAATTGATCAAAGTTTTCTGGCTTGTCCCCGACTTGATACATCAATAAAGTCGTTACGCCGTCTGCATTGTTCTCTGAATCGGATGTTGCGCCGTTCGACCCACAGGCAGCCATTCCCAAAGTTGCCGCTGCGGCCATCCCAGCAAAAGCTGTTTTTTTCCACAAATTCATTTTTGTTTCCTCCCTATACTTATTTGATTATTCTTTGACGCCACCAATTGTCAGACCACCGACAAAATACCGTTGGAAGAATGGATAGGTGATCGCAATCGGTAAGGTTGCAACAACAACGATTGCCATGCGAGCAGTTTCGCTTGGCAAAGCGGCCAAACCGCCTTGGATCTGGGCAGCCATGCCGGAGCTTTTGGCTAGATAGTCCAAGTTGCTTTGAATCCGCATCAAAAGTGCTTGTAACGGCACTAAAGAGTCTTTTTGAATATACAACAATGCATTGAACCAGTCGTTCCAATAGCCAAGAGCGGCAAATAGACTGATCGTTGCGATCCCTGGAACCGCTAACGGCAACACGATGGACAGAAAAATCTTCATTTCGCTGGCACCGTCGATCCGCGCAGATTCTATAATACTATCTGGTACCGTCTTTTTAAAGAAGGTCCGCATAACAAGGATATTAAAAGGCCCTAAGGCAAGGGGTAAGATCAATGCCCAAATCGTGTCTTTCAATTGGATCAAGTTGACCATCACTAAGTAATTGGCAACCATCCCTGGCGCAAATAACATGGTGATCAAAGCGAAGATCGTAAAGAACCGACGGAATGGAAAATTTGAGCGAGAGATGACATAGGCATATAGCGAAGTCATCGTTGCATTGACGAAGGTACCAAAAACAGTGATAAAAATAGATACGCCAAATGCTTGGAAAATTTTGCTGCTCATTTGTCCGCTAAACAGGTAGGTATATGCTGCGAACGAAAATTCTTGTGGCCAAAAGCGATAGCCGTTTTCTGCCAAAGAGGTTTCACTGGTCAATGAGATCGCAATCACAAAGAGAAACGGCAAGACACAGGAAATCGCGAACAGACCGATCACGATATTAAAAATCAGGTTGACCGTTGGGTTAAAGGAGCGGATCTCGACTTTCGTTACTTTTTTCTTCATTTATCCATCCTCCTTAGAATAATGCTGAATCTGGTTCTAGTTTACGAACAACCAAATTCGCTGTTAGTAATAATAATGCCCCAACAACTGATTGATAAAGGCCGGCAGCTGCGGTCATCCCGAAGTCGCCTGTGGCAGTCAGTCCATTATAAATGTACGTATCTAAAACGGAGGTGACTTGGTACAACGCCCCAGAGTTTCGTGGGACTTGATAGAAAAGTCCGAAGTCGGCACGGAAGATCCCACCGATGTTCAAAATCAACAAGACGGAAATCATTGGAATCAGTTGTGGCAACGTCACATTTTTGATCTGCTGCCATTTGCTGGCACCATCGACCATCGCGGCTTCGTAATACGTTTGATCGATCCCGACCACTGACGCATAATAGATGATGCTGTTGTAACCTAAGCTCTTCCAGACATTCATAAAGACGAAAATAAACGGCCACCATTTCGGATCAGCATACCAGTTGATTCCTTCACCGCCCATACCCGTGATCCATTGGTTGATGATCCCTTTGTCTGGACTCAAAAAGGCATAGACAAAGTACGAAATAACCACCCAAGAAAGGAAGTACGGCAACAGTGACATCGTGTGATAAACTTTTACCAAACGCTTATTGCGTAGCTCACTCATTATAATGGCAAAGGCAATCGCAAAGAATAGGTTGAATGCTAAAAATACGATATTGTAGAGTAACGTATTTCTAGTGATCAGCCAAGCATCATTGGATGCAAATAAAAATTTAAAGTTATCAAAGCCGACCCACGGGCTTTGTTTCAAACTGGCAAAAAAGCCGTCTGGTGAAATGTGGAAATCTTTGAACGCCACCACATTTGCGAATACAGGTATATAGAAAAAAAAGATAAACCAGACAACACCTGGTAAAGCCATCAATATTAACGCTTTGTATTGCCAGACATTCCTCCAAAACCCCTTTTTCTTCACATCTCATCATCTCCTTCATGCTACTAGAATAACGCTTTCATCCCTAAAAAATAAGGAACAAACTAAAGATAAAATGAAACAAATTAAAGGTCTTTGTTTATATTTTGTTTTTATTCTCTAAAAACCAGAAAAACGTCCTACCTTTTGCAAGATAGGACGCTTCATTGAGTTGTTTTTTATGAATGTTCAGTCGACAAAGCCGTTTTGCTGAATCACTTCACGGAACCACTCACCTGACTTTTTGATGGTGCGTTTTTGGGTAGCCAAATCAACGGCAATAAACCCGTAACGATTTTTGAATTCATTCAGCCAAGACCAATTGTCCATGCAAGTCCACATGTGATACCCGCGGCACCGGCTGCCTTCTTGGATTGCTTGGTGAACATACCGCAAATGATCTTTGATAAAGGTGATGCGGTACTCATCTTGGATCTGACCGCTGGCATCGATAAAGCGTGTTTCATCTTCGACCCCCATGCCGTTTTCTGAAATATAACAGGGGATATTGCCATAGTTGTCTCGTAGGTTGATCAAGGTATCATAGATGCCTCGTTCATAGATCTCCCAGCCTCGATGGGGATTGATTTTCTTTTCTGGCCAATCATAAACATCGAAGTAATCTTCTGGCATTGGTGTGTCCGCTGTTTTGGCAGAACGCTTTTGCTGCACCCGCCTTGGCTGATAATAGTTGACCCCCAAGAGATCGACCGTGTTTTCTTTAATGATCTGTAAATCTTCGGCTCTGGTTTCTGGCATGATCGCCAACTCGTTTAAGACAGTGATCAATTCTTCCGGAAAGGTGCCCTTGACGGCAGGATCTAAGAAGGAACGGTTGAAAAAGGCATCTGCCAGTTGCGCCGCTTGGCCATCTTTTTCGTCGTTCGGATCTTTCGGATAAGTCGGTGTCAAATTCAAGATGATGCCGATTTCGCCTGGTTGCTGAGACTGACGGAAGCGTTGGATCGCTAAGGCGCTGGCGAGTGCTTCATGGTAGCCAACTTGCACCGCGTGAGCCAAATTGATTTCTGCTGGGTAATGCTGCTGATACAAATACCCCATCTCCACTGGCACGATCGGTTCATTTTGCGTGAACCAATGGCGGACTTGATCACCGAACAATTCAAAACACAAAGCGGCATAATCTGCAAATGCTGTGACAGTCTCGCGATTGAGCCAGCCGCCTTCTTTTTGCAGTGCCATCGGCATATCAAAATGATACAAATTGATGAAAGGCTCGATGCCATTTTCGATCAAAGTGGCGAAGTACTCGCGATAAAATGCCACCGCTTGTTGATTGACCGCCCCTCTTCCTTCTGGCAGCAAGCGACTCCACTGGATCGAGGTTCGAAAAGAATTAAAGCCGATCTCTTTCATCAACGCCACATCTTCTGGGTAACGCTGCAGCAGTTGGACGGTATCTTTGGGTCCCCGTTTTTGATAAAAACGTTCTGGCTCCGTTGCGTACCAATAGTCCCAAATCGAATCGCCTTTGCCATCATCGGCCATTCGTCCTTCAGTTTGTGGACCGCTGGCGGCGGCCCCCCACCAAAAATCTTTAGGAAAATGCAGGTTAGTCATGGGCAGTCACCTGCTCTTTGCCTAACAAGAGACAGCCGATGATGCCGCTTTTGTTCGGCAAGCCCCAAGTGACGATGTAGTCTTCCACTGGTGGTGTCTCCATATAGCCTGCCATTTGTTTCAGGAAGGCTTGTTGGATTTGAGCGAGTAAATGCGGCTGATTCATGACCCCACCGCCTAAAATGATTTTCTCAGGTGCTAAAGTCAACGTGATATTGACCAGCGCTTGCCCTAGATAAAAGGCCTGCAACCCCCAAATCTCGTGATCTTGCGGCAAGTCTTGTCCTTTGATCCCCGTGCGTCCTTCCAAAGAAGGCCCTGCGGCTAATCCTTCCAGACAGTCGCCGTGATAGGGGCAAGTACCCGCATACGTATCTTCACTGTGGCGTTTGACATAGGTATGACCGATTTCTGGATGACCGATCCCTTCGAAAATCTTTCCTTCACGAACGACCCCGGCGCCAATGCCGGTTCCTACCGTCAAATAGACACAGCTGTCTTTGCCTTGCGCCGCCCCTTGGCGTAATTCTCCATAAGCGGCAGCATTGACATCTGTTGTCCAAGCAAATGCTGTCTCTGGGTAGCGCTTCTTTAACGCACCGAGAAAATCGAACTGCTGCCAGCCCTTTTTCGGCGTGGCTAGTATGTGGCCATAGGTCGCTTGGGTTGGATCGATCCCGATCGGACCAAAGGAACCGACCCCTAATGACACGAGATCGTAGGGATCGAAAAAGGCAAAGATCGCCGCTAACGTTTCCTCTGGTGTTTTCGTTGGGATCGACTCTTGGGCGATGATCGTCAGCTGGTCATCGGCAACGGCACAAATCATTTTTGTGCCGCCGGCTTCAATTCCTCCGTAAACCATCATTTCTCACTCCTTTACTCCAATGGTACGAATTTCATATGGGCGTAATTGCTCATTGACGCTCGATGCTTGTTCTTCCTCTAAAAGATTCAACAGACAAAGTGCCGCCTGCTCTTTTTGCACGTGAAAGGCAGTGGCTTGATCCGCCAAATTATAGCCCCGCAAAACGATTTGTTGGTCTTGGCGATTGCGTTTTAAGGCGGTGATAGCTACCGTCGATCCATGAGCTTCCATGTATTGGTTGCTGCTGGCTAGCTTGCCTTGGTGCTTGTCGGTCTGGCTTGCCGTCCAAGGAACTTGGGCAGCTTGTGCTTGGCGATACGTTTCATAACGTTCTTCAGGAGCCCCATGACAGGCTACGCCGTATTCAAAGGTGTGGCTGCCTAAGCATTGCGCTTCTGGTGTTGGGAAGTAGCCCCAATCGCCTAGTTCTCCCGTACAGCGCAACAAGGTCAAGCAGATCTGATCCTTCACGATTTCATATTCGTTCAAACCAAAATTAGAAACCGTCATGCCGCTAGTTTCATCATGCAAGTTGACAAAGGCGTGCTGATGCTGCGGATTTGTTGGGTTTTCCCAATGACTGGAAACCTGATTTGGCCGTTTTACGACTTCATAAATGCTGTCAGCTTCATGGAAATCCGTGGTGATCCCTGTTGGGAATAACACCCGCAGTCGGTGATCTTTGCTTTGGTTGTTGACGGTGGTTTTAAATGCCAGGCGGTTGCTGGTTCGTTCTAAACGAATCTCCGTCTCGATCTTGAAAGCAACCAATTCTTGACTCCGCTGTGCCTTACGGAAACGGAAATCGACGACAGCTTTTTGTTCTTCTAACAAACGGTCATCTGCTGAAACAGGAATCTGTAATTCTTGCGTCAGTCGCACGACTCCCACCAGCGGATCGTTTTGTTCGATCGTCACGTGATACGGAAATTGCGTCGATAAGATTGCTTGATCTCCTTCTGGTTGTTTGAAGATGTACTCATTGGCGATATCCCCCACATCCTCGAAAACCAGTAAATTGCGATAGGTTTTTTGGGTTGCTTTGTCTGTAATCGTCAAGCTGCCGTTTTCAGTAATGACGGCTTCCAAATGTGCGTTGGCAAGTTTATGCCCTCCTTCTGAAACGATCGGTGCGCTCTCTACTGGCATAGCGGCTTTTTCCACTAGGGCAAAGGTCTGCCATGAAAATTCCGGCAACTGGTTTGCTTCTACTTGGACCGTGAC
The DNA here is from genome assembly GCF_006491895.1 of Enterococcus sp. OL5. Lineage (NCBI taxonomy): Bacteria > Bacillati > Bacillota > Bacilli > Lactobacillales > Enterococcaceae > Enterococcus > Enterococcus sp. OL5. The sequence goes on along the minus strand of NZ_VHIL01000007.1, from coordinate 163,765 downwards.
AAAGCGTTTCATGAAAGGAATCCGAAAGGCATCTTTAGGCAATTCATAGTCAAAAAGCACCTCTTCTTCACTGATGATCGCAGCAACAGGGTTCCCCTGTTCATCGATCACCGAATAAGAACCTTTTGGCTTCGCCAACAATTCGTGGTAAAGCTTGCTTGGCAATCCTTCACGGAATGTTTTACGCTCAAGTTCGATCACCACTTCCACTAAACCAGAACGAGTGCTGCCAGTGGTGTTGAAGACCACGAAGGGGCGACTCTCCTCAGGAAACTGGCTCGTGTCGATGGCGGCTACTAAATTGCGTAACGCTTCATCTGCCACAAACTTGCCGATTTCATTGGCTTTTTCAAACCGCGGCATCATTTCTCGGTGTACTTCGTCCACTGAACAGCCGCAGATGCTGTCGTGGGGATGATTTTGCATCAGGGTTTTCCACGCATGATCCAACATATCGTGAGGATAGCTGCCGCTTGCTTCATAAGCCATAGTTGCTAATGGCTCCGCAACATTTTCTAATTGGCGGGAAACCTTTGTATTCCATTGTTTTAAATAGACTCGGGAAGAGGCGGTATTGGCTAAAGTATACCAACCATCGGTTTCTTGACTGGTCAATTCACCTGTAACAGTTCCTAGGTCATCTGGCAGATCTGCTTGCACTGCTTCAAGGTATTCGGTAAAGCTGGCGTGCTTGAATTCATACTCTGGGAAAAGCTCGTTGGCTGTACGAATCGCTGCCGAAATGTCTTTTTGGACAGGTTGATGATCGACCCCATTCATCATTAAGTAATGATTGGTGGCACCAAACTTTTCTACATCTTGCAGTTTTTGTGTCCAAAAAGCTTTGGCTTCTGCTTTATCCACTGGAATCTCATTGCCATTGGAGTACCAGTTGGCAAAGAGTAGACCAAAGATTTGACTGCCATCTGGACCTTCCCAATGCATTTCAGAATATTGGGAAGTAAATTGATCATCGGGTAAAACTTCGTTGTCAAAGCCGATCGGTTTGACGCCACGCCCAAATGCAGCACTTTCAAGATTGGCTTGCAGCATCATTTGCGGGGTTTGCCCCATATTACCGAAAGTATCTGGGAAATACCCCAACATAACGGGGGTACCCCACTTTTTGCTTTCTGCCATTCCAATCAGCATGTTACGGGTGTTTGATTCAGCACTGATCAAAAAGTCATCTTGCAAAATATAAAACGGACCGATCTGTAATTTTCCTTGTTGGATGGCCGCTTTGACCGCTTCGCGTTTTTCAGGTCGCACTTCTAAATAGTCATCCAAGATGATCGTCTGTCCATCTAGATGGAAGCTGTGGAACTCAGGGTCATTTTCAATTAATTCTAAAAGATCATCCATCAATTCCACTAGCCGCATGTGATGCTGTTCGTAAGGCATGTACCATTCTCGATCCCAGTGGCTGTGTGAGATGATATAAACTTGTTTCTTCATTGATTTTTACTCCTCGCTGTTTGCGTCGTTGGACTGCTTTTTGTGTCACTCGAATGGTGGTGAGTAGTGCTGCTTATTTTTCCACTCGGATATCGAAATAATCCATGACCAATTCACAAAACATCATGTTCGCCCACGAGAACCATTCTCTCGTGTATTGCGAAGGATCATCGACATCGAACCCTTCATGCATCAAATTGGTACCCGCATCTGTCGCCACTAACTGATCCAAAATTCGTTTCTTTTCTTCTTTGTCAGTGGTGGTCATACCTTCCATTGCCATGGCGATCGGCCACACATAATTTTCTGGCGTATGAGAGCTGCCAATGCCTTTGGCGTATTTGCCTTCATAGAAATACGGATTTTCACTGCTCAACAACGTTTTACGGGTCTGAAGATAAAGAGGATCTTCCATGCTGCCATACCCCAAGTAAGGAGCGGCGATCAAATTCGGCACATTGCTGTCATCCATCAGGGTGCTATTGCCGAATCCATCCACTTCATAGGCGTAAACTTCTTCGCCAGCTTGGTTTTTGGTCAACCCATGCTCTTTGATGCCCGCTTCGATGTCTGCTTGTAATTTTTTTGCTTGTGTCACGATCGCTGCATCTTCTAAAACCGTCGTAAAGATTTCTTGGATATAGCCTAAGACCACCACCGCAAACATATTGGAGGGAATCAAATAGCCGTATTTGCAGGCATCATCACTTGGTCGAAAGCCTGACCAAGTCAAGCCAACGGGTTTCACCGGTGCTCCTTTGCCGTCATGAGTCAAGGTATCTTCTTTTCGCCAGGTATCCCGTTCAAAGCGATACGGGGATTCCGCATGGTTTTGTTCTGTCACAAACACCTCCAAGGCTTTTTTGATGCCTGTTACAAAATCATCATTGAACTGATCGGTTCTGCCTGTGTTTTTATATAGCAGATAGGCCAGTTGGATCGGATAACACAAAGAGTCGATCTCATATTTGCGTTCCCAGATCCAATCGTTCATTTCTGTATCGTCTGTTTGGTGGCCAGCGCCATTGGCTGATTCGTTAAAAGCATTTGCATAAGGATCGATCGTAATATAGTAGAATTGCTTCTTGACTAACCCGCTGATCATGCTTGCTAAGTCTTCGTCTTCTTTGGCGATCACCAAATACGGACGAACTTGCGCAGTGGAATCTCGCAGCCACATCGCTGGAATATCCCCCGTCAGTAAAAAGGTCGTGCCATCCTCATGACGCTTGACCGTCGTTAATAGTGTATTGGCAAAAGCTGCGTTAAAATTTTTCGCCCAATCGGCATGCGTTTCTCCGCATAGATCCGTAATCGTTTCCATAAATGTTGCTACTGAAGTTGGTATTTCTTTATAAACCATTCCATCACCTTCCCTGATTTGATATATCAATTTACGAACCTAGTATATCATGAATCATGTGAATGTCTAGCGCTTTTTCAAAATAATTAAAGGGTTTTCATTTTTGTTGGTTTATGGTATGCTAACAAATATGATATATCAAAAGGGGTTTTCTTATGAAACAACCATTATATAAAAAAATTTACGCGGAACTTCACGAAGCCATCATTGAAGGCCGTTTGGCTCCGGGCAGTCGTGTCCCTACTGAAAAAGAACTATCTGAACAATACCAAGTCAGTCGGATCACCTCTAAAAGAGCCTTGACGGAACTGGAACAAAATCAGCTGATCTATCGCGTGCAAGGCAGCGGCAGCTTTGTCCGGGAATTGAAGGAAAAAAAAGCGACTGGACGAATTTTGTTTGTCTTGCCCTTCGCCAATGATCTTTCTTTAGGAAACTTTACCGAAGGCATTTACCCAGTGATGCAAGAACACGGCTTTGAACTATTGATGACACCAGTGGATTATTTGGAAAAAACGACGGCAGCTGAGCTGATGCAAGAATTCGACGGCCTGATCTATTACGCCAGCAATACGTTTTCTTACTATGACTTGCTGTTCGAATGTGCTGAAAAACACTTTCCTATCGTGACCTTAGATAAAAAGTTGCATGAGTTTGAATTTCCAGCGGTCATGCCAGATAACTTTCAAGGTGGACAGCTAGCTACGGAGCATTTACTTGCGTTGGGGCATCAACGGATCGCTTATATTTTTGGTGATACCCATCATCCACAATCCGTCCGTCAGCGTTATCTAGGCTACATCGATGCACTGAAAAAAGCCCAAAGAACCTTTCGCACCAAGTTAGACGACGCGACTGCCAGCATCGCAAATGCGCTTGACTACCTGGAAGAACATCAGGTCACGGCAGCCGTCTGTGAAAATGATTTGATCGCCATCGAATTGATGCGGGCATTGCGCCAAACAGATCTGCATGTCCCTACCAACATTTCCCTGGTTGGTTTCGATAATATCCAAGCCGCTGCCCTCGTTGATCCAGCCCTAACGACCATCGGGCAGAATTTTGCGGAGATGGGGCGCTTGGCAGGAAAGCAAGTGATTGAGAAAATCAACGCTGCGAAGGCAGCAACCCCAGTACCAACGGAGACGACCACCCATTTAGTGGCGGTTTCTTTGATCAAAAGAGAATCAACCCAATTAAAGGAGTGAACCAAGTGAACGTATCAATGATCGACACACGACACGGAACAGACAACCAATATAGTTTTTCCCATGGCAACTGCCTGCCTTATACAGGGGTTCCTTTTGGCATGAACTACTTTGCCCCGCAAACCAGTGATCAACGCGGCAGTTGGTGGTTTCATCCAGAAGATCGAACCTTTCAGGGCTTTCGCATCACCCATCAGCCTAGCCCTTGGATGGGGGATTTCAGCCATCTGACGATGCTGCCGATAAACGGCACGCTTTCTGAAAATACCCTTTTCCATGCGCAAAGCTCGTATCGTCCTGAAGAAAGCACCTTTAATCCAGCCTTTCTTAGAATCAAGACGCAGCGGTATTTAACAACAACGACTTTGATCCCCAGCATGTATGGCGGTGTGCTGACTATTGAAAACTGTGGGGATCAGCCAGGTCTTGGCTTGTCGCTGCCGGGTGACTATGTCTTAGAACAGTTGGACGAACAGACAGTGGCTGGTCAATTGATCGTATTTTCCGGGTGCGAAGATGAACGCTTCACCTTCCATTTCGTCTATCGTTTTGAAACACCCATCACGGCGATCGAAGGTGCCTTGACAGGCAAAGAAGCCTTCGTCGTTCTCCGCTTTGATGATTGCCAAACACAGACGATCCGTTTTGCGACCTCGTTTCTCAGTCGCGAACAAGCTTGTTTGAACTTGCAACGGGAACAGCAATGGGCTCCTGCCGATTATCTGGCTTCTGTCCAACAGCAATGGAATCATTTTTTGCAAAAAATCGAGATCGAGCATCACGATCAAACACAAGTTTCTACTTTTTATCATAATTTTTATCGCTTATTCTTGTTTCCTCAAACCTTCTTCGAAATCGATCAAGAGGGCCGCAAAATGCACTGGGATACCTTGGCAAAAGCGATCAAACCAGGACCACTGTATACAAACAACGGCTTTTGGGATACGTATAAAACTGTCTACCCGCTCTTTTCACTCTTGGCTGTCGAACAATTGGAAGACATGCTGGAAGGCTTTTTGAACAGTTATCGCGAAAGCGGCTTTTTACCAAAATGGCTATCACCTGATGAGCGGGGGTTGATGCCCGGTACGCTGATCGATGCCGTGATCGCTGATGCCGCAGTAAAAGGTATCCGTCCCGATTTGATGCCCGAATTTTTAGCAGCGATGAAAAAAGGCGCCACCGTCCAAAGTGAAAATCCCAATTATGGTCGGCGTGGCACAACGGACTATTTGACTTACGGGTATGTGCCATTGACGCATCATGAATCGGTCAATCACACCCTTGATTATTGTTACAGTGATTTTTGTATCTCACAAGTCGCGCAACAGCTGGGTGACGAGCAAGCAGACTATTATCAGCAGCAATCGCAAAATTACCGCAACATTTTCGATCAGGAGACCGGCTTTATGCGGGCAAAAGATCCCGATGGCGCTTTTCGTCCAGAGTTTAGTGACACACGCTGGGGCTTGGATTATGCAGAAGGCAGTGCGTGGCAAAGCAGTTTTGCTGTTTACCATGATTTCGCTGGTTTGATCGCCGAACATGGCGGCAAAGCGGCCTTTGAAGCAAAACTGATCGACTTGTGCAATCAAGAACCTCGCTATACGACAGAAGGCTACGGCTTTGAGATCCATGAAATGAGTGAGATGGCCGCACTCGATTTTGGTCAGCTGGCGATCTCCAATCAGCCAAGCTTCCACTATCCGTATCTATTCAGCTATTTGGGCAAACCAGAAATGGCACAGCCCTTGATCAAGCAGCTATTGACACAATGCTTCAACGACTCGCCCAAAGGCTTTCCTGGCGATGAAGACAACGGTAGCATGGCTGGTTGGTACATCTTCAACTCCTTGGGCTTTTATCCAGTCACACCAGGGACGGGGGAATATGTCATCGGCATGCCATTATTTGATCAAGCAACCCTGCATCTTGCTTCAGGCAAAGACTTAGTGATCAAGAGCACGCCCAATGCGCCGCAACAGCTCTTCGTGGATAAAATTAAATTGAACGAAGAACCCTTCGAGCGATTGTTTTTCACCCACCAAGAATTGACTGCCGGTGGTACATTGAACTTCCAGCTAGGTATCGTCCCTCGCAGCAAAGAGTGGTCAGCCGATGCCTATCCTTATAGCGTCAGTCAACCACATGCATAACGAAAAAACCGCTCCTTAGCAACAGGCAGCAGTCTACTTTCAGTCAAATGAAAGGACGCGCTGTCCCTGCTAGGGAGCGGTTTTTTTATTGGTTCATTTGTAGCGGTAACAGACGTTCGATAGTTTTCAGCACACCATTTTCATCGTTTGATTTGGTCACAAACGCTGCCGCTGCCTTGACTTCCTCAAAGGCATTGCTCATGGCGAAACTAAACGTGCCAGCTGCCATCAACTCCAAATCGTTCAAGCCATCACCGAAAACCATTGTCTCCTCTGGTGTGACGTGCAGCAATTCTTGCAAGTGTGCCACAGTCGTTCCTTTGTGGACGCCTTGATTGGTGATATCGATCCAAGCGGCTTCCGAAGCCACGATGTAGGCGTCGTTTGTAAACTCGCTTAACTGTTGAACATGCTCAAAGCAACGTAGTTTTGGATCAAAAATAGTGAGCTTCACAAAATCTTCTGTGATGGTTTGATAATCCGCCACCGTTTTGACCACCCGATAAGAGCCACGCACTTTCTGGGCATCTGCTTCATTGGTCGTTTCAGCAATGTACGCCGCAGTCGGTGTACAGGCGATGATCACATGATCTTGTGCAATCGCAGCGAGCTTCGCAATGATCCGCCGCCCTAATTCGTTTGGCAGCAGTGATTCAAAGATGTATTCGCCTTGATGTTTGATGCGGGTCGCGCTATCCCCAAGAATCCAAACATCCGCTGCTGCTTCACCAAACAGTTCTTCCACTCGTTCACACTGTTTGCCGGTACACGCCGCAAAAGCAACCCCCGCTTCTTTCATTTGTTGGCTGACTTGTTGATAATAAGGCCGATCAAAACTGCCTTGGCTGTTCAAAAATGTGCCGTCTAAATCTGTGATGACTAATTTGATCATACGTTTCTCTTCCCCTCTACCTCGTGTCCTCTTTATTCCAAATCACTTAATTAACGTTATTAATTAAGTATACTTATTTTCAAATTTTCCGTCAAGTCAGTCTTTTAAAAACTTTACATCGTTTCATCCCGTCGGTATACTTAATTAAATCACTTCATTAAGGAGAACACCTATGGCTTCTACCACTCATTCCATTCGCCAGCAAAACAAACAGCTGGTTTTAAAAACCTTATTTCAAAACGGGGCATTATTCGCCTCCGATTTAGTAAAGAAAACCGGCATCAGCATGGTCACCACTAACTCATTATTAAAAGAATTGTTGGCAGAGGAAGAAATCACTAAAGGTCCGCTGGAGCAAAAAGAGCTAGGGCGGCCTGCTGTGACCTATCAGCTCAACCAAGACCGAGGCCATTCTCTTTTGCTTAGCTTTATTGATCACGATGGTTCCTTGGCTCTTTGGTCCATGCTGATCGACCTCAAGGGGAAGGTTTTGGCAAAACACGACCAGCCGTTTCCTGATGTTGCCCCTCATCGCTTTCAAGAATGTGTAACGAACGAGCTAGCATTATTTCCCTCTGTGGAACAGATCGCCCTCTTTTTACCAGGAAAAATCAGTGGAGGAACCGTGACTTCCAGCTGGTATGAAAAATTCAATGGCTGGCAGCTGGCAGCTCTCGTGGCAGAGGTCACTGCCCTGCCCTTCTACTGTCAAAACGATGCCCATATTTTAACGATCGGCTATTGCATCGCCCAACAGATCTCTTTGCAGCAAACCATCGTCGGCATGTACAATCCCGAAAAAAGCATGCCTGGTATCACGCTCCTGGTCAATGGTGCACTTTTAGAAGGAAAAGATGCCCTAGCAGGAGAGGCAAAATTTTTGCCCGGCTACTTGGATCAAGGGGCACCGCAAGACCGCAGGGCTTTGGTCCAGCGTCTGACAAGCTTACTGCCATTTTATAATGCAGCTTTTGCCCCCCACTGTATTATTTTAGCCAGCAGTGATGCAGTAAAAACCGATCTCTTAGACGCGATCCAAAAAAATCCATTGCTGCAGCAACAACCCAATCAGCCTGCTTTTCATTATATCGATGCCATCGAGGAAGCCATGGTGCTAGGCATGCACTGGCTGATCTTCCGCAAGACACCTTTTGACTTAGCCCGTTGATGACACAAAGACCATAGAATAATTGAGGCGGTGTGATATGAAAATAGCTATCATTGGTGCTGGTCCTCGTGGACTTTCACTTTCAGAACGACTGATCGCTCATAGCAAACAAAACAAACAAGCCATCGACTTGCTGCTGTTTGATCCCTTTCTTCCTGGGGCAGTTTGGCGCACGGACCAATCGGCGGATCTGCTATTGAATTCTGTAACCAGTCAAGTCACCCTTTTCACGGATGACACATTAAGCACCGGCGGTCCCGTGGTCAAAGGACCTACCTTATACGAATGGGCAGTGACAGAAGGGAAACATTTCGCAGCCACGCATGCTCCTGAGCTCGTTACGGAATGCACAGCACTTGATTCACTTGATCCTAACGGGCATTGCTCGCGGGCGTTATATGGCCTCTATCAGCAGTGGTTTTATCAGCAGCTATTAAAAGAGCTGCCTGAATCCATTACCGTCAACCATCTGTCAGACAGGGTCAGCTCCTTGACCCCTCTTTCCAAAAATCGCTACCAGTTGACGACGGCTCACCAAACATTCCTTGTTGATGCCGTCGTCTTAGCTACAGGCCATTCACAGACCCAGCTGTCATCAGGGGAACAACAATTGGCGAATGCTGCCGAAAAAAATGGCTGGTTTTATGCACCGCCAGCCAATGCGGCAGATACGGATCTAACGGCTGTAAAAGCCGGAAAACCTGTGATTTTACGGGGACTAGGACTTGCCTTTTACGATTACGTCACCCGCTTGACCAGCGGTCGGGGCGGCACCTTCGTCAAAGTCAATGAATCCCTCGTTTATCAACCTTCTGGTGAAGAACCGCAAATCATCGCCGGTTCTCGTCGGGGTATCCCGTATCATCCTCGTGGCCGCAACCAAAAAACACCAACGCAGCAGCGAAAGCCCGTTTTTTTGACCCCTGAACGCCTCGCTGCTTGGCAAGCAGCCAAAACGGTTGCTGGCAAGACCCTGCTCTTCTATTTAAAAAAAGAGGCAGAACTCGTCTATTATCAGACGCTGCTTTTAGAAAAACAACGGCTGGACAAAAATCAGCTTGCCGCTTTTACCACCGCCTTTGTTGCCATGGAAGAATCTGAAGACTTGCTAAAAAAATGGCAGCTTCCTACGACGGAGTGGTGGTCATGGCAACAACTAGCCGATCCCTTTGCTCAGAAAAAGCAGCAGTCGTTGCAAGACTTTTTCATTGCGCTATTACGTACCCAAATCCAAGATGCCGAAAAAGGCAATCTGACAGGACCTATCAGCAGTGCCTTGGAAGTCTTCAAAGATCTGCGGGACCCGATTCGGTTTGTTCTCGATCATCAGCTAATGCCAGCACAAGACCTGAAAACACTCTTTTGGCAGTCTTTCGTTCCCTTGAACAGCTTTTTATCGATCGGTCCGCCAGTTCAGCGCCTGCAAGAACTGGTGGCATTGATGGAAGCCGGAGTGGTGACCTTACTAGGTCCTGACATGACTGTTGAGATCGAGGAGGCTTATTGTACGTATTCAAAGCGATTTCCCGACACACGCTATCACGCGACGCAACTAATTGAGGCCCGCATTCCATCGACAGCGATTCGTCGAACCAACAATTCCTTGTTGCGGCAACTGCTAAACGATCGGATCATTCACCCGCACCAGTTGCCGATCCCCAATGAGGAGCCTTTTGAGACGGGGGCTATCGCCATCGATCCAGAGACCAATCAGGTCCTTGGACCAGATGAACGCCCCTACACTACCCTCTATTGTTTTGGGATTCCCACAGAAGGCATCCACTGGCTGACGGCTGCCACTGCTCAGCCGGGAACTGATGCTTGGAATTTACGGCAGGCAGATCAGATCGCCGCTGAGCTTTTGCGCGCATCCCTTTAACAAATGGGTCCATCATTTCCATGAAAAGCAGACACCTGATGAACCATTTGGGGGTCTGCTTTTGTTACGTCTTCCGTCACACTGATTTTTCTTCATTATTTAGAATATTCTTGAAATTTTCTTTAATTGTTACACGAAAATTGCGACAGTTCTAGAAAACCGTTACAATAGAAGAAAAGAACGCAAGGAGGTTGTTTCATGACCGCTGAATTACAAAAAATTGATGCCTTGATCGCAGAAGTGGAAAAAGTGATTTTAGGCAAACGAGATGTGATCCAATTTACCGTAGCTGCGCTGCTTGCTGGCGGGCACGTTTTATTCGAAGATATTCCCGGTGTCGGGAAAACAATGTTGGTCAAGTCGTTAGCAAAAGCCATTCAGAGTGACTACAAACGGGTACAGTTTACCCCTGACCTTTTGCCTAACGATATATTAGGTGTCTCGATTTTTAATTCCCAAAGCCATCAGTTCGAGTTTCGTCCTGGTCCGATCTTCACCTCCGTCCTCTTGGCAGATGAGATCAACCGCACCACACCAAGGACGCAAGCCTCACTCTTAGAAGCCATGTCAGAAAATCATGTCACCATCGACAATCAAACGTACCCATTGAGCCCCCACTTTTTTGTGTTAGCTACCCAAAATCCAATCGAATATGAAGGAACGTATCCCTTGCCCGAAGCCCAATTGGATCGTTTTTTGTTCCGCCTGCATATCGGTTACCCAGATTTTCAAGATGAGCTCGCCCTTTTGACTGGAAAACGACAGCAAAGCTTGGATCAGATTCAAACTATTTTACATGCTGATGAAGTGACTGCTTTAAAAGCGATGGTCGATGACGTATATGTCGATGAGCAAGTCGCCCGTTATGCATTGCAGCTGGTGCAAGCAAGTCGACAGCACAATGCCATTGACCTTGGTATCAGTCCACGTGGTGGGATCGCCTTCTTAAAAGGCGCTAAAGCTCTAGCGTTGACGGAAGGCCGCACCTTTGTCACGCCGCAAGACTTGCAGCGAATTTTACCAGCAGTCTTCGGTCATCGTTTATTACTGAAAGGCGGCGTTCATGCTAGCACGGAGACCCTTTCAGATTTGATGAAACAGATGATCCAGCGGGTGCCTGTCCCAACGAGGAAATAGCGATGAAAAAAAAGAAAATTGAACGCCTGCTGCGCATCCTGCTGTTTGGTGCTGTTTATTTTTTGCTGCTGGCTTATTGTGTGATCTTCAATAATAATGCTGGCTGGAGCCTTTGGTTTTTACTGACTCTGTTATTGTTGCTTGACGCAGTATTCTTGCTGCCCTCCCTCAAGAAGGTCCAAATCATTTTAGAAGAATCGATCCAAGCTGAAACACACACAGCGATCACCTTACCGCTGCAAGTCTTCAAGTATCGCCCGACGCTGCTGCCGCTGGTCGATTTCACCTTACAGTTTGACGATCGTTTCAAGGAAAGTCATCACAGCGCCTTTTATCGAGGCAATCTGATCCGGCTCCAGCTGCCTTGGACCCCAAAGGAGCGCGGCAGCTATGAAGAATTGTCCGTTCAACTGTCCAGCCATGATCTCTTTGGCTTTTTTGAAAAAAGCTACGCTGCAGTTGCGAACCAAACGATTTTGATCCTGCCTAAATTGACGCCTGAAGCCGTTACCCTACTGCCTTTTATTAAACAGCAAGTCCGCAGCCAAAGCCACGGGGAACCCAATTTTTCTATTCGACAGTTTCGTCAATACCAGTTAGGGGATTCCTTAAAAAATATCGATTGGAAATTATCCAGCAAACAACAGGAATTGATCTATCGCGAACGAGAACACGAAGAAGAACAAGACATCTTTCTGCTCTTTTGGGGAGAAGATCAGCCTGCTTTTGAAGAGACTTTGACACTGTTTTATTCGCTCCACCATTTCTCGCAAAATCAACGACTTTTTCAGCCGCTCTTGATTGGTGACGGATTAACTTCTCCTTACCAAACGGATGCCGCTGCCTATGCCCAGATCCTTCCCTTCGAGAAAGTTCCTGAAGGGGTACCGCTTTTGACTGGCAGCCATCTTATCTTCATTACCCCGGTTTTCACCCCACAACTGGAAAACTACCTCAGTCAGTTGGAAGCAAAAAACAGCTGCCAAGTGTTTACCTACGCTGATTTAATGAGGCAGTTGAATGAACTTGAGGAGGCGGTAGGATGAGATTTATTAAGAAAGCGCTGATTGGTCTTCTGACCTTTCTCAGTCTATCACTGGTGATCTTGCCGTTTATCGCAGTTTATGACCTTGGCAATCAGTTCACCCTTTTAACTTATGCCTTTAGTGTCTGTTTGATTTTGACCGTCGTGCCGAAAGTCCGTTACAGTTTGCCTTTGCTGGCAGCCGCTTGGCTGATGGTCTTGTATTGGATCTTTCCTTATGGGACTGCCTTTTCTTTTGATTGGCTGCTGCGTTTTTGGCTGGACCTGCACCGTGCCTTTCAAGAGATCCTCAGCGGTGAAGTCGGCTATATCACCGAACTGGCGGCGGTGACATTGATCGTTAGTTGGGTCTTGTTTTTAGCGATCTTACCGATCGCTTATCAACGCTTTTTCTTGATTTACGCTACCATGATCGGCTACTTGCTAACAGTCGTGATTTTTAACCAATTTGATCTGACGTGGCATTTGATCGGTATTTTTCTTTGTGCCTTGGCTTCTTCACTGATCCAGCGCAGCGCCTTTCAATCCAGTCAAATGATCGCCCCCTGGTTCGCCGTGATGCTATTGATTGGTGGATTAGCCGTCACTGCTGTCTACTTGCCGCAAACGAGCCTGCGGGATCAGTTGGCAGCCCGTTCCACGCCTATACGGACAAATCTGAATCAGCTGGGTTTTTATCAATTTATTGAAGAACATGGCACCCCCACTGGTTCTCGCACAGGATTCAGTGAAAACGACCGTCAATTAGGCGGACCACTACTGGATGATGCGACGATTTTATTTGAAGCGCAACAAGAAACCCCACATTACTGGCGGGTGGAAAGCAAAGATTTTTATTCTGGTAAGGGCTGGATCAGTACGAGCCGCGAAGAGGCTCGCTTAGAGGCAGAGGGCGTCACGATCGCGGATCAAAGCTATCAGCAAGCCTATCTTGAAAACGAATCCGTTCGGGTCCAATTTCAAAACCATGGAGACTATGTCCCATTGCCCTATGGGCGCAGCACGTTGTCCCTTGAAAACGGTGCTCGCGGTTTTCAAATCAGCGATGCCATCCAGCGGGTCGATCTCATTGATCCACTCCCCGACACCACCTTGACCTTCGATTGGGACCATCCAGATTTTGCCGCAGAAAATCTCCAAAATCTGCCTTTGATCTATCCGGATTCTCCGATCGATTATATCCAGTTACCCGATTCTTTGCCGCAGCGGGTACGTGATCTCGCTGCTGAGATCACCACTGACAGCAACAGTCTGTTTGATCAAGTCACGGCGGTTGAAAGCTATTTGAAAGATCCACTCGTATTCCGCTATTCCAAGACCGATGCCGTCGTGCCTGCAGAAGAGCAAGATTACGTTGATCAATTTTTATTTGAGTCACAAGTCGGCTACTGCGACAATTTTTCCACGGCAATGGTCGTGCTACTACGGAGTTTAGAGATCCCTGCTCGCTGGGCTAAAGGCTTTTCTCCTGGATCCCCCGTGACAGAAAACGGCATCACTACTTATACTGTCCGTAACTTGAATGCCCACTCATGGGTGGAAGTCTACTTTGACGGATACGGCTGGGTGCCTTTTGAACCGACACCTAGTTTCCAAAATCCAGATCGTCCCGTGTTGACGCAAGAATCTACTAGCTCCGAAGAAACACCGACCGTTAGCAGCGAGACAACACCAACGAGCAATACGGAAACAGAAAGTAGTGAAACCACGACCAGCAGTTCTGCAACAGCCGCGGTTACCGATGATGTTTGGTTGACTGAGGAGCTGAAACAAACGCTGCGCAATGGCTTCTTTGGAGGCTTAGCTATCTTAGGACTTGGCCTGCTTTTCTATTTCCGCCATTCGTTTTTCCGTATTCATTTATGGTTGATCTGCCGCTTTAACAAACAGCCGCTAGTTGCTGCCTATCCTTTGTTTTTACGACAAACGACGAAAGTTCTGTACCGTAACGAGGCGGAGCCGTTGATCGATTATGCCCAACGACTCGAAGCCTTCTATCCACTGTTCCATGGTGATTTTATCCGCTTGACGCAGCAATACGAAGCCTATCTTTACAGCCAAGAACAGTCGGCTGGTCAAGAAGCCTTCTTAAAGCAAGTCGCTGCCCAAATCAGTCAGCTGAAAAAACTCAACTAAGCAGTGAGGAGAAACGACAAAAAAACGTATCGATCAAAGGATCGATACGTTTTTTGCTTTAGGCGTTTCCTTGACGTTTTTGAACGGCAATAATAATCAGTTTCGTGATTTCCATCAAAACAACTGCCACAGCAGCCATTGCGATACATAGACCGACATGGCCTAAAGTGAAAGTTGCTGGAATCGCAAAGACTTCACGGATTCCCGGAATCAAGGTAATGCTGTATAGTCCACCACAAACGACGATCGCCAACCATACCATTTTATTGGCAAAAAGGCCAGCTTGCCAAGCAGTCTCAGTGTTTGAGCGTGCTGGCAATGTTTGCAATGTTCGGCTCCAGATAAGTGTTGAGAAGGCCATCGCTACACCTAATTCTGGTGATTGGCTCATCCCTAACCATTGTGCCAAAATCACGACAGCGGCAATCAAAATACCGCGATACGTTACTGAGATCAATGTTTTTCCAGTGAAGATACCAGCATTTGGATCTCTTGGCTGGCGCTGCATGATGGTTGGTTCGGCTTTTTCCATTCCAAGAGCAATCGCTGGTAATGAGTCGTTGACTAAGTTGATAAAGAGCAGCTGCAAGGCAGTAAATGGATTGTCCCAACCCATCACTAAGGCAAAGACGATCGCAATGATCGCACCTAAGTTTCCAGCAAACAAATACGAAATGGCTTTTTTGATGTTGTCAAAGACGTTTCGGCCAACTTCTACAGCACGAATAATCGAGGCAAAGTTGTCATCCGTCAAGACCATCGCCGCTGCATCTTTGGCAACGTCCGTTCCGGTTCCCATTGCGATCCCGATATCCGCTTGTTTCAAGGCGGGTGCATCATTGACCCCATCTCCGGTCATGGCAGAAATCTTGCCTTTGTCTTGCCAAGCCCGCACGATACGGATTTTGTTTTCCGGCGAAACACGAGCATAGACTGTGATTTTGTCTAATTGATCCGCTAGTTCGGTTTCAGAAAGAGCATCCAATTCCGTACCAGTCAAGGCTAAATCGCCCTCGGCTGAAATACCGATCTCTTGTGCGATCGCCACGGCTGTCGTTTTGTGGTCCCCTGTGATCATCACTGTTTTGATACCAGCAGATTTAGCATCCGCTACGGCTTGTTTGACTTCTTTACGAGGAGGATCGATCATTGCCATCAAACCAACCAAAATCAGCTCGTTTTCATCCTCTAGTGTCAATTCTCGTGATTGGGCATCGGTCAATGGACGGTAAGCAAACGCCAAGACTCGTAATGCCCGTTTTGAGAATTCTTCGTTTTGATGCTGCAACTTATTTCTGATTTCATCTGTTAAAGGCACGACTTGATCATCGATCAAGACTTTAGTACTGCGGCCAAAGACGATGTCTGGACCACCTTTGGTCAACAATAAATGTTCGCCATCGATCTCATGTAAGGTGGACATCAATTTACGATCAGAATCGAAAGGCAATTCTTGCAAACGAGGAAACTGTTGACGAATCGCCCGATATGGCTGATTTAGTTTCTCACTGTAATCCAGAAACGCAATTTCAGTAGGGTCTCCTAGCTTCGCCCCATCTTCACTGATGGCAGCATCATTTGCCAAGACACTGATTTCTACCAAGCGTTTTTCAGGCAATGTCCAGGTAGTTGGCTCATCGGGGAACGTGCCCGTTTGCCCATTTGGTAGATAGTAGTCAACAACGGTCATTTTGTTTTGGGTCAAGGTCCCTGTCTTATCGGTACAAACGATACTCGTTGAACCCAATGTTTCAACCGCTGGTAGTTTTCGAATGATGGCATGACGCTTCGCCATTTGTTTTGTTCCGATGGAAAGGACGATCGTCACGATCGATTGCAAGGCTTCTGGGATCGCTGCAACGGCTACGGCTACCGCAAACATAAAGGCGTTGACTAAATCTTCCGTCATATCACCTGTACCGTCACCTAAGAACAGCCGTGCTACTTGAACCCCTAAAATAATCAATGAAAGGACCAAGATCGCCAAGCTCAGTTTCTTACTGAAGCTGTCTAGTCCTCTTTGCAATGGCGTTTTGTGTTCAACCGTACTTTCCAATAAGCCCGCCACTTGACCGATTTCCGTCACATTACCAGTTGCGGTTACGATAAACCGACCACGCCCATAAGTGACGATCGTTCCACTGAAGACCATGTTGTCACGGTCGCCGATCGGTGCGGTACGATCGATCACACCTAATTCTTTTTCCGCTGGCGTTGATTCCCCAGTCAGCATTCCTTCATCGACCTTCAAAGAACCCTCTTCGATCAATCGACCATCTGCTGGTACATAGTCCCCAGCTTCTAAAATAACGATGTCGCCGACAACCAATTCTTTCGCTAGCACACTTTGTTCTTTGCCATCCCGAATGACGTTAGCATCTGGTGCCGACAGGCTTTTCAAAGCGTCTAACGACCCTTCGGCTTTTTTCGTTTGAATCACACTGACGACGGAATTCAACAAGAGTACTGCGAAGATAACGATCGACTCAACGTGGGCACCCATAACCATTTGGATGATTGCCACGATCAGCAAGACGATCACCATCGCATCTTTGAAGGTATCTAAGAATAAGGCAAAGCTAGATTTCTTAGGTGCTTCCTTCAGCTGGTTCAGGCCATTTTCTAAGCGCTTGGCTGCCTCTTGCTGCGTCAACCCCTCTGGACTGCTCTGGACCTCTGCCATAATTTCCGAGATTTCTTTTTGATACATTTCTTTCGCCAATTTTTTTGCCCCTTTTAATTTTATTTTCCTTAGGCACTCTGCTAGAAAAAAAGAGACCTAAGACAAGTATACGCTTGTCTTAGGTCTCACCATTTCAAATAATACCAGAAAGCTGTCGCCAGCTTACTTACTGTTGATATTATCGCAGCTTGCGCCACCGGTTACTCCCCTAAGGAATAATAATAAGAATGTATCATTATCATAACGGAAACTGTTATGCTTGGCAACTATAAAACATCAATTTGAAAATTTTTTGAAAACATTCTTTTAGTTCCCATTCCTTTTTTTCTGTTACACTAAGGAAGAAAGAAATTTGTACGTTACAGGAGGAAAAACGATGGATCTTTTTGATACTTTTACCCACCACAGCTCTGTCAGAGATTTTCAACCCCGGCCACTATCAAAGGAACTCAAGCAAAAACTAGTAACGGTGGCCCAGAGCGGTTCCAGTTCGAACTTTGTTCAAGCCTATTCGATCATTGAGGTCAGTGATCCCGAAAAGCTGGCTGAGATTGAAAAGCTCGCGGGTGCCCCAAACTATATCACTCGAACCGGAGTCTTCTACCTTTTTATCGCCGACTTACATAAGCATCAGCAGCTGCTGACCCAAGCAGGATTGCCGGATACCCACTTAACCACGATGGAACCATTTATTGTGTCAGTCGTTGATACGACCATCGCTGCCCAAAATATGGTAGCTTACGCTGAAGCGCAAGACTTAGGAATTTGCTACATCGGCGGCATCCGCAATGATTTGCCTCGTATCGCAGAGCTCGTCGGCTTACCAAAATTGACGTTTCCGTTATTCGGCTTGACGATCGGTTATCCGCAACACAGAAATGAGCCGAAAGTCCGCTTGCCCCAAGAAGCGATCGTAAGTGTCGATCAGTATCAACCGCTGACGCAGGAGCAAACAGCCCAGTACAACCAAGCGACAGAAGCCTATTATGCACAGCGCAGCCGCAATCAACAGCAAACCAATTGGCAAACGAAAATGACGGAATTTTTCCGTGAACCGCGACGTCCAGATGTCGCTGCCTTTATGAAGCAACAAGGCTTCTCAGACCACTTCGGCGAATGAGGACACTAATCACCACGGGAAAATAAAAAACGATCGCTGGCAAGGAATCTTGTCAGGATCGTTTTTTTTCTTAGTGTAAAAATCAGGTTCAGGCGGCTCTTGTATCTTTGTCATGGTAATTAACGTGTGGCTTCTTGTGCGGCTTCGTTGACGGCAACTGCCTGCTCACATGTTTCCATTAATGCTGCTAACGCTTTATCTAACACTGCTTCATTTTCGGAGGTTCGCTGACTGATTTGCGTCATAGGCTGCGCCGCAAGATCCAGCAAATAGGTAGGGATTGCTTCTTTTTCAGCAAAAGTGCCCTTGATCAGCGGCTGGTAGACAGACTCGCCACAGGGGCCGGTTTTGATAAAGGCTAGTTCGAACTGCGCCTTCCCTGACAAACGCAACCGATAGACCCCTTCTTTGGTCAGCAGTTTTTCATCGGCAAAGCGTGCCTGTAATCGTGCGAAACGTTCGTAATCCATAGTATCTGCTCCTTTTTGATTTCTTCTTTTCTCTAGTGTAGCAAATTTCTTGTTAGCAAAACATCTCTTTCATAGAGAACGCCCCCTTTTTCCTCGTTTGGTGATTTTCCACTTTACAAACAGAACAAACGTTCGTATAATTCAAGTGAGGTGAATGCGTATGCCCGCTGCAAAAATCGCTTATGCAAAACAAGAAACCTATGCATTTGAAAAACACTATTATGAATTGGTAAACTTTCCCACACCAGTGGCGCTTTTGTTTGATGAATTCGCACTGACGATGGAGCGCAACCAAAAATCGTATATTGCGATCCCCGCGCGCTATTCCGTCTTAAAGGTTCCGCTCGTCTTTGTTTTTCGACTAGAGACTAAGGATGCGCCTGTTTATTATTATGAGCACGTACTTGCTGAAAATAAGATCATTCGCCGCTACAACCCCGAGCGTAATTATTTGCCCGGCGGAAGATAGACCAATGGTTCACCCCGTTTACTGTACTAAGCAACTGCACCCTCCTGTTAAATATCACTGATCAGCAGTTCGAATGTTTGTCAACAAAACAAAACCCTTCTATACTAAAAAGAAAGGGGTTTTTCACAATGACGAAAAAACCGCCGCAAACGTCTGAAGAAAAAGAAGCCGCTTCTAACAATATGGGACTGGGGATCGGTGTCGGAATGGCCTTAGGTGCTGCATT
The DNA here is from genome assembly GCF_006491895.1 of Enterococcus sp. OL5. Classification (NCBI taxonomy): domain Bacteria; kingdom Bacillati; phylum Bacillota; class Bacilli; order Lactobacillales; family Enterococcaceae; genus Enterococcus; species Enterococcus sp. OL5. The sequence continues at coordinate 144,355 of NZ_VHIL01000007.1, read as the reverse complement.
TGGGATGCTGTTTTTTGACAACCTGGCATTAGGCATGGGTTTAGGCATCGCACTAGGTGTAGCGATCGGTGCCGGTATGGATCAAAAAAGCAACAAAGACCAGAAATAGTCGTAGCAAAGAGCTGTGCTTATCTGTCACAGCTTGCTGCCAAGTAAATAACAAAAAAGCCTAGGTTCTGCACTTGTTGTACAGGACCTAGGCTTTTTGCTACTTCGAGCAATATTCCAGAAAGCAGTTGCTTCACAGTTGGTTACAGCAGATCTCTTTTCGCCATTTCTGCGCGATACAGTTCATAAACCGCATCACTTTGCTTTGCATGGCTGCGGTAAAAGAGCCCATAAGAGAAAATCGCTTGGAAATTGCTTCCTTGATTTGCTCGTGCTACAGCGTGGTACAAATTCGCCAACTGCTGATCAGACATCTTCCCGCTTTTGATTCGTTTGGCAACTGCTTTTTGGGAAAGGGTAAATAAAATCGTCGTAAATACTTGATAAACCACCCAAATCGCCAGAATAACCAAAATAAATTTCATCAAATCAGGCATCACTTTTCAACTCCTTACAAAAAGTAAATCATTCGGATGATTTGATGTCAATAATAAAATAGAACATTTTCATTAATAATAGACACAAAGATTTTTAAATTACCACAAAAGATGATGTTCTTTCAATCATCAGAATTTCTGAATTGATACTCTCCTCTTAAAAAAAATTGCCTATTGTTCAGTATTTATGACACTGGTACAATAAAAAAGCAACAACTCTTGCTTAAGACTACTAGGTACTAGTGAAAAATAAGAGCGCTACCATTATGATCAGATCTGTAGAGAATCGCGAAAAAGGAGTTGTACACTATGTTAGCAAGTTACCCTGCATTGTTTTATTACACCGATACAGACGAAAGCGTAGTGAAGTATTTTATTTCCTTTCCTGATTTTCCTGAGCAAGTCGGCACTCAAGGCTTAGACATCGCCGATGCTTTATTCATGGCATCCGATTGGCTCGGAATCGTTTTGGCAGATTGTATTGAAAATAATCGGGAGATTCCGCTCTCTACACCCATTAATTGTTTATCACTGGAAGCGAACAATCCATTTATAGACGATTTAGATTTTGAATTCGATTACGATAAAGAAAAATCATTTCTATCGATGGTCCTTGTCGATGTTTCAGAATATTTAGAGAATCAAACCTTCGTCGAGAAAAAACTGGCGATTCCTCAATGGGCGGATAAACTAGGACGAACTATGCATTTAGATTTTTCAGAAATCCTCACTGACGCAATCCTAAAGAAAAAATGTAAAGACTGATTGCTTCTACACCTCATCACTATGAGGTGTTTTTTACTACTCAGCCCGCTATTCTATACTAAAAAAGTGCGGCATTCTCTCACATGAAAAAGATACGAGAATGCCGCACGAAACGTTCAATTGTATTTATTTAGCGAGTGAACAGACCCAATCAATGTCTCTTTATTTCGCCAAACGGTAGATAGCATCTGCATAGATCACCGCTGCGTTGAATAGGTCATCCAAGCTCATGAATTCATTGGCTTGGTGCATGGTGTCGACATAGCCAGGGAACATTGCGCCATAAGCAACGCCGCGTTTCAATAGACGGCCGTATGTGCCGCCGCCGATGATTTGTTCGAAGCCTTTTTCGCCAGTATGTTCTTCATAAACCGCCAATAAAGTTTCTACCAATGGATCATCTGCTGGCACGTAGTGAGGTTCCATGTTGCGGTCATTGCGGGTAACGGTGGCCCCTTCCATACCGACGGTGCGTTCCACACCGATTTCAAGTCCTTCCGCAGTTACCCCTTTAGGATAACGGAAGTTCAATGCGATAAAGTTGTCTGCTTGCGTTCCTGCTTGGTTCGCTTTAAAAGCAAACAAGCCAGCATTCATAGTCAATTTACCCATTTTTTCGTCTTCGTACGCCACACCTAATTTTTCACCGTAGAAATCTTCATGGACATAGGCTGCTGCTGCATGGATGAATTGTTTTGCGCCGCCGCCAAAGGCATAGTTATCTAAGAAGACTGCTAAGAAGGTCCCTGCATTGATTCCTGATTGTGGGCTGGCACCATGGGCACCTTTACCGACTAATTCAATCGTCACTTGTTCATTTTCTGTTTCAATCGTGCCCGTCACTGGATTGGCTTCAACGTAATCGAAAAAGGCTTTTTCGATCGCTAATGCTTCTTCTGTTGATGGAGCAATGAAGCTTGCTGTTGCCGTTCCTGGTACCATATTTTCCCGCAAGCCAGCAGTAAAGCTTTGTAGCGTGAAGTCTCCTTCATTGTTGCCTTGGAAATGGATCCCTAATGTCACATTTCCTTTTTCTCCATTGATGATTGGGAAATTGGCATCTGGTGAGAAGCCAAAATCAGGCTTTTCTTCATGCTCAAAGTAGTAATCCATATCTGCCCAGCCGCTTTCTTCATCAGAACCAACGACAAAACGGATTTTTTTCGATAATGGCAAGCCCAATTCTTTGATGATCTTCATCCCATAATAGGCAGCCATTGAAGGACCTTTATCATCAGAAGAACCACGAGCATAGATTTTGTTGTCATTGATGACTGGATCATAAGGATCGGTTGACCAGCCGTCACCTGCAGGAACAACATCCATGTGGCCGAAGATCCCTAATGTTTCGTCTCCTTCACCAAATTCGATGTGACCAGCGTAGTTATCGACGTTTTTGACTGTGAAGCCATCACGTTCGCCATAAGCTAGCATGTGTAGCAACGCATCACGAGGTCCAGGACCAAATGGTGCATCCGCAGTCGCTTTATCATCTTCTCTTTCACTTTTCACTTTCAATAGATCAATCAAGTCGTTCAGCAAATCGTCTTTGCGGGCTTCGACCTCTTTTTTCCAATCGATTGTCATAGTGTTCCCTCCATTTCTGTTCTCGCTATTTATGATAACACTCTTAAACCAAAAAAGGAAAAAAAATTGCGCCTTTTTCCATGGGTCTTTTCTAGGAAATTTCTAGGAAACAGGTATAATAAATATAACTCGATTTTGATTAACGAAAGGAGTCATTGCATGGAGCAACTTGATTCTGCGATTTTATCCAAAGTGATCCAACAGCGCCCGACAAAAAGCCACAAAGGCACCTTTGGCCGAGCCGTTTTAGTAGGAGGCAACCGCCAATTCGGTGGGGCGATCTTAATGGCTGCGCAAGCCTGTGTGTATGGGGGAACTGGTTTGACCACCGTGATCTCCGATGGCGTTAACCGAACCGCCCTACACGCCCGCTTGCCTGAAGCGATGTTTGTCGATTGGCAGCAAACAGAACTGATCGATACGGTCACTGAATCGGCGGACGTCCTACTGATTGGTCCTGGATTAGGCGAAGGAAAAAGCAATTTTGATCTGCTGCAGCGGATCGTTTCTGCCCAAAAAGAACACCAATGGTTGGTGATCGATGGTTCGGCGATCAATTTGGCTGCCAAATATCCGCTGATCATCCCCTTTCCTGAACAAGTCGTCTTCACGCCGCATCAAATGGAATGGCAACGGCTCAGCGGACTGGCAATTGCCGATCAGACCGAAGAAAACAACCAACAAGCCCAACAAAAACTCGGAAGTCTGGTGGTCTTAAAAAGCCATCGCACGCAAATTTACGGCAGCAGCATCGCCCAAAATCCCCTCGGAACACCCGCAATGGCGACTGGCGGCATGGGGGATACGCTGGCAGGCATGATCACCAGCTTTTTGGCACAGTTTGAAAAAACAGAGGAAACGATCCAAGCGGCTGTCTATCTCCATAGCCTGATTGGCGAAGTATTGGCAAAAGAGCACTATGTCGTGTTGCCGACACAAATCAGTGCCGCATTGCCTCAATGGATGAAAAAGTACCAAGCATCCGATCCAGAATGATTTCTGATAAACCATTCATCAAAAAACCGTCCCTTTCTGTGTTTGTCGAAAGGGACGTTTTTTCCAATGGTCAGCTAATTGTTAAAATAAACCACTCGCACTTCATACGGCGCCAAGGTTACTGTTGGAGGGACTGCTTGATTGGTCTCTAAATCAACGACTTCTTTGATCAAGTCCAATGTCTGCTCTTTCCCAGAAAAATTCATGATGAAAAAGTACGTTCGTTCCGGACTGATCCTGCCTTGGATCGAGACTTCAGGGTTGGCATGCGCGATCCTTTCCTCTGCCAAAGACAACTCACGGACCAAAGAGGCATAAAACTGTTCGAAAAAGTCATAGTTGGTGCGAGCTGCCAGATAATAGGCGGTGCCGGCACCAAAGGCATTTTTGGTAATCGCAGGGGTTCCTTGGTAAAAATCCGCTTGATATTCCCCTAGTACCTCCGCTGTTTCGGCTTCAATGATTGCAGAATAGTCCCGTGTTTCAAAGGGCTGTCCTTGAAAAACCACTTGGTTGTGTTCAGTGTCAAAAAGAGTTTCTAGCTCCAGCACGTTGATGCCTAATAACCCTCGCAACGGCTGTGGCAAGCCCCCCAGATACAACAGGTCGGTTTCATTGACCATGCCGCTAAAGTAACTGGAAATCAAGGTACCACCAGCTTCCGTGTACTGGCAAAGTTTTGCCATCGTCTCTGCTGTCATCAAGTAAAGCATCGGAGCGATCACCAACTGATAGTCAGAAAAATCTTGCTCTGGGGTCAAAATATCGACCGCTATGTCTTGTTCCCAAAAATAACTATAATGCTCCTGCAACGTTTGGGGATACCGTCGGGTTGGTCGTCCAAACCCGCCACCTCGCTTCAATGCCCAGTTGCTTTCCCAATCAAAAAGGATCGCCACTGCTTTTTTTCTGGTGGTTCCTTGAATCTCTTTGATTTTTTCCAAGCGCTTGCCGTAAGCCGCAACTTCTTTGAAGACCCGATTCTCCGTGGAATCATCATGTCCCACGACTGCCCCATGGAATTTTTCTGAATTGCCGCGGGATTGGCGCCATTGAAAATACAAGGTACTATCTGAGCCATGGGCGATCTGCTGCATGGCACTCAACTGATGAACACCAGGCTTTTTCGCTTTATTGAAGGAATGCCAGTTAACAAAACTCGGCGTGCATTCCATCACTAAAAAGGGCTGTTTCTTCAATGACCAGTACTGGTCATGCACATAGGCGGATTTCATCGCTGTCGCTGCCAAGGATTCAAAGTTGTTGTTCCAATCAGGGTAACTATCCCAGCTAACGATATCCACATGACGAGCGAACTTGCTGTAGTCAATGCCTTCTAAAGGAATAAAATCTTGGGTAGCATGTCCTTCCGCCATAAAATTCGTCGTCACAGGAATGTCCGGTGTCAGTTGACGGATCGGCGCACATTCATGCAAATAAAAATTGATCGTCCTATCTGTGACAAATCGTTTCCAATCAAGATCCATGCCATGCACTTTGTGTTCCCCTAAAGGTGAAGGCGGTAAAACCTGCGACCAATCAGAGTACGTACCGCCCCAAAAAGAAGTCCACCAGGCATGATTCAACGTGGCTAAATCACCATATTTTTTTTGCAGCCAGCGGCGCCAGTTTTCCTGACAATAGGAGCAAAAGCATTCCCCAGAGTACTCATTGGAAATATGCCACATGGCTAATGCCGGATGCTTGCCGTAACGTTTTGCCAACTGCTGATTGATTTGCGTCACCTTTTCCCGATAGATCGGTGAAGAGTAACAGTGATTGTGGCGAAACCCATGGGTATGTTTTTGCCCTTGGGCGTTTGTCCGATTGACTTCAGGATACTTTTGGCTCAGCCATTGAGGCCGACCACCGCTAGGAGTGGCCAAAATGACTTTGCCGCCGATGCCATGGATCTGATCAAACACACGATCCAACCAGTCAAACTGATAAACGCCTTCTTGCGGCTCTAAGGCACTCCAAGCAAACACCCCTAATGTGACGGTGTTGACATGGGCTTGCTGCATATAAGCAAGATCCTTTTGCAAGATTTCTGGATAAGCCAGCCATTGATCGGGGTTGTAATCCCCGCCATGCATAAACTGCTGATCAAACAATTGATTGCTCATCATTCTACTCCTTTTTTGGCTTGTAACTGGTAGACAAATGATTGAAAATCGCCAGTGACTTGCGCCGTTCCATGGTTGACGGCATTAAACTGATAGGGTTTACGCAACCCTAATTGCCTTAACAACTGACCAGAGACGGGTTCGCCATTGACCTGATATACCTGTTGGCCATCGAGAAAGGCTACGGGCAAAAAGTCTTCCGCCGTCGGATTGGCTTGTGCCAACACGCGAAAGAAAGCAATCAATGCTTCTTCGTTTTGCGGATCATACACCGCCCAAGTTTTTTCATTGCCATGGTCCAACTGCTGCAGCTGGTAAAAAGTGCCAAAGGTCAGCAATTGCCGCTGTTTTTATAAAAACGATTTGGGATTTGATTGCCTGCTTTTCAGCTTCAGACAAATGAAAGAGATCGAGTTCATACCCCAAAGGCCCAAACATTGCGACGGTTTGCCGAAAGTCTAAAGAAGTTGCCCGACCGACTTGGTGGTTTGGTGCCGCCGACACGTGATTGCTGAAGGAGGACAACGGATACCCTAGCAACGTTCCGCTTTGGATCGCTAAACGTTCCACTGCATCACTATCATCACTAGGCCAAATCTGCGGACTGTAAAACAAGATCCCCAAATCGTATCTGCCCCCGCCGCCAGCACAGCCTTCGATCAAAAGGGTCGGAAACGCCGCTAAGATTTTTTCATATAAGCGATAAAGACCTAAAATATAGCGATGATAAAACTCCGTCTGAGAAATTCCCTGTTCTGCTAAATAGGGAGAGTAAGCTTCAGTGATATTGCGGTTCATATCCCATTTGATGTAATCCAGCTTGGTTTCAAGGATCACTTTTTGCATCGCTTCGAAAATTGCCTCAACCACTGCTGGATTGGCAAAATCCAACACGTATTGTCCGCGCCCCACAGAGATCCGCTCATAAGGATGCTTGACTACCCACTCAGGATGCTCTTGGTACAACTGACTATCTGGCGAAACCATTTCCGGTTCAAACCAAATCCCCAGTTGCAGCTGCATGGCATGAATTTTCTCAGCAAAAGAGCCGATTCCTTTTGGAAATTTGACAGGGTCCGCCACCCAATCGCCTAATGAACTGCGATCATCGTTGCGTTTCCCAAACCAACCATCATCCAGCACAAAGCACTCCATCCCTAACGCCTTGCTTTCTTGGGCTAAGGTCAACAACTTCTCTTCATTAAAATCAAAATATGTCGCTTCCCAGTTATTAAAGACAATCGGCCGCTGCCGCTTTTGCCAATAAGGAGCAATCACATGCTTTTCGATAAATTGGGCGGATTCTTGACTCAAGCCATTCAGACCAGCAGCGGTGAAGGTGAAGAGACATTCTGGTGCTTCAAAGGTTTCTCCTTGTGAAAGCTGCCAGCTGAAATGCTCAGGATGTATCCCCAACATCAATCGAACGTTGTCCCATTCATCCATTTCCGCTTGCGCCAAAAAGTTGCCAGAATAAATCAGGTTGGCACCATAGACGTGACCAGTGTCATTGGTGGCTTGCTGTTCTTTTAAGGCGACAAAAGGATTGTGCTGATGACCAGACGCTCCTTTTAACGAGCCGACACTGATCGTCCCTTGGGTCAAAGGGACCGTCTTGATATGCCGTTCTTTCAGCCAGGCGCCTGACAGATGCAGCAGTTCAAAATTGCGATTTTTCAGCTCCAAGACACCACTCAAAAAGCGCTGAATGGTTCTAGGCTTGCTCCCCGTATTGGTCAATGTTTGCTGCCGCGTGATGGTTCCTGATCCTTTGAAGATCGTATAGGTGATCGCCAGTTCCAGCTGCCGCTCTTGATCTACTAATTCAAAGACGATGCTCTGGCTTTCATCGGCAGCCGCGAAGCTGGCGGGTTGCGCCAGCTTTCGTTCTTTGCCCTCAAAACAGTGAAAAGCCACAAGTTTAAAATCCACATAAAGAGGGGTTTCTTCCTCAAAAACCGATACTGCACCTTCTCGAAAATCAGAAGTCCCATATGTTGGCAATTCTTGAAAACGGTCCGCCAAGGTAAAAAGATTGTCTGCTTCAAAAAATTTGACAGTTCCTGCCGATTTATTCTCTTTTTTCTCAAGGTACGCTTGATCAAATGGCGCCAGTGTGCCTAGCGATGGCCCAAAATAGACATGACCCAGTTGCTGATTTGGTAACACATTGATGATATAACTGATTTTTTCATTGTATAAGTGAAAGAGTTGTTCGTTTCTAATTTCTATCATTGCTATCCTCGATTTTCCCCATTTTTTTCATTTGTCCCTGCTCGTTGACAAGCTGCTTCAAGATAACGCAAGCGTTTTTTGACGCCACGATTGAAAAAGAATTTGTAAAACAGCGCCGCCAGCATAAAACTGTAGGTTGTTTTCTGCTGCTCAAAACGGCTTTGTTCCGAATACGTGACTTGCAGCTTCCCTTTTCGTCCTGGAGCAAAACTGTACCGTTGATCGATCACTCCTTCTTCATGGGTCGTACGAAGCCACAGCTCATCCGCGGCAATTTTTTTGACCGTCATAACGGCAGGTACCAACCGCGGAGCGGTTTTGGTTTGGATCATCGTTTCAATACGGCAGCCTTCCCCGAACGGTTCTTGGGCTTGTTTGGCTCGAAAGAATTTCTCTTGTTCCGCCAATAACACACGGGAAAAGTCCGTAGATGTGGTATTCATTTGATAACTGCAAGACAATGTATCGGTTCTCATCACAAATTCCTTTCTAAAGGGTGCGCTATTGCATTCCTTTCCGTTTCTGGGCTTATCTTTCTTCTACTCTTTGATTGATCATTTCAGATGCCGCTTGTTCATTTAATGCCGCTTCTGCTTTTTCTTCTTTCAAGTACCCGCGATCCATTACGATCAAGAATGGCACCCAAATCAAGGTCATTACGGCAACCGTCACTAACTGTAAGATTGCGCCGGCAACAGAACCCGTGCCTAACCAACCAGATAAGAAAACAGGGGTCGTCCAAACCACCGTTGCTCCAATTGGTCGTGGCACCAAGCCTGCGGCGATCGCAAAGTAAGAGATCGTCGTACTGGCTAATGGCGCTAAGATCCATGGGACAAAAGCGATTGGGTTCAAGACGATCGGCAAACCAAAGGTCATCGGTTCAGATACGTTGAAAACAGATGGAGCGATCACCGTCTTCATTAATTTTTTCATCCGAATCGAACGAGCGATAAAGAAGGCCATTGTAATCGAGATCCCCAGCTGCATTCCTTGATTGACGAACACGCCCATAAACGTAGTGTTAATGATATGGGGCAATTGTTCAGCCCCTGCTTTGTAAGCTTCATAGTTTTCAATCGCTAACGCATTCATGATTGGATCGATCACCGCATTGACCACTAGTGTCCCGTGAATCCCAAACCACCAGAAGAATTGGGTGAACAAGACGGCGATCAGTACTGCTGGCAACGTACCACCTAAGCCCATCAATGGTTTTTGCAAAATCTCATAAACGAAATCAACGGCATTGCCCCATGAAGTAAAGGTGAACAAGTAGCGGATCAAATTGAAAAGGAACAACGGTGCCGCACCAGGAATGATGGCGACAAAGGATTCTGCGATCATTGGCGGAACCGAATCTGGCATTTTGATCGTCAGCCCAGCCGCACTGATTTTGCAATAGATCTGCGTAGCGATAATGGCCGTGATGATTCCAACAAACATGCCCTCAGCCCCTAATTTCGACAAGGGGATCACTGTACCTAACTCTTCGGATGAGCCAAAAGGCAGCAGCATCAAAAACGAAGACAGTGAGATGGCACCCGCAAATAATTTGGCTTGTCCATACTTGCCAGCCAACTGATAGCCGATCCCAAAAACAACGAAAATAGCGGTGATACTCATGGTCGCATTTCCGATAGGACCAAAAAAGTCGTTTAGAAACGTGATGAATCCCTCTGGAAGTTTTTCCGAGAGTCCGAAAGTAGCAGGCAGATTTTGAATAATAATCATAATTGACGCAAACATTGTTGCAGGAAAAGCGACCATAAACCCATCACGAAGACTTAACAAGTATTTGTTGTTGGCAATGATCTGAGCAAAAGGCACCATCTTTTCGGCTAATTTATCAATAAACTTCATTTCGTTTTCTCCTTTATTTTTAACTGTAAACGTTTACTACAATCAGTATAGTTGTTTAGTTAATGTTTACACAACCCCTAAAATAAAAAAAGATCAGACGTCACTGATCTTTTTCGGCAATCGATTCTCTAATGATCAATTCACTGCCACAAACGACGCGAACCGGCATCGTCCGCACCCCAAGGATTTTATTTTTCGCTAATTCGACACTCATCTGCCCCATCTCTTCAGCTTTCATCTTGACGGAAGACAGTGCGGGCGTCATAAATTGCGCCATTTCGATATCATCAAAACTAACGACTGACACATCTTTAGGAATAGATAGCCCCGCTTCAGCGAGTGCCTTGTAAACCCCGACAGCCATAGGATCGCTGGCAACGACGATCGCTGTGGGGCGAGGATTCATTTGCGCGATCTGCTGACCAAAATGCAACCCAGTCTCTGGTGACCATTTCCCCTGCAGCACGGTTGTGAACTTTTCCAATTTATTGAGCAGCATCCATTGGCGATAATTTTCTGCTCGAATCTCTTGTTCATCGTAAACGACTTCGCCAGAAATCGTCACTCGGCTGGCAACACCACCCACAAAGGCGATATGCTCATGACCCTTCTCTTTTAACATCGTGAGGATCTGGTGGGTCTTTTGGGCAAAATCGGTTTGGATGCAATCGTAGCTGGGTGCTTCACTATAATTATCCACCAGGATAATATTGGCATTTTGCTGACTGATCTCTGCCAAAGCTTCGCTGGTCATCTCTCCAATAATAATGACTGCGCCATACTTCGCCAATTGTGCCAAATCTTTTTGAGGCTCCCGCATGGAAAAGGCCCGAATCGTTTTTAAGCGCCACTTCGCCGCTTCTTTTTCGATCCCGTTGCGGATCATCATAAAATACGGATCGTTTCTTTCCGACTCTCGATCGTGGCGGGTAATGATGGCAATCGTGTTTTGGTCGCCGACTTCACGGGAATGGGGTTGATTTTTTTCTTTTGAATAATTCATTTGGTTGGCGATCTCAATGACTCGCTGACGCGTATGTTCATTGATACTGAAGGTTTCATCATTGTTAAGGATTCTAGAAACACTTGCTACCGACACCCCGGCTAATTTCGCGATATCTCTCATACTTGCCATAGCTGCACCTCATCTGTTTACTGTTTACTAAATTTACATTCAGCATAGGCATAATTTTTGACCCTGTCAACCTTCTTTTCACAAAAAAACCGAAACTCCTTAGCTTTTCACTAAGGAAGTTTCGGGATACCCGTTTGTTTTCTATTTGAGCGCTTGGTCACAGAGCAAGACATTGACTAAATACAAGGTGCTGATCCCTAAGACCAATAAGTAGACTGGACCAAACAGCAAAAAGGTCAAGACAAGCGTCACTGTTGCTAAAAGATGCGCCAGTACTCGTTTGGGTGAACGAGCAAACTGGTAAAAACTATAAAACAATGAGCTGGGCTGCTGCGGATAGGTGTGAAGCAGCCTCGTTTGATAAAGTAAGACCAAGCAAAACAAGCCAAAGGTGAACGCTAACGCGTAACTAGCGATCTGAAACAGCGGGTGCTGCAAACGGCTAAAGATAAAGCTGTCCGCCAAAAGCAGCAGGAAGAATAGACTGAGCAAACGGTCTTGCCCTTTTCTTGTTGCCCACTGCTGATGAAATGCTTGCTGAAAATGAGCTTTGCTGCTTGCCACCAAGCCATCGTTACGCAGTTCCGTCAACGTCTCGATCAATGCTAGACTAGCGGTGGTACTGGTGATCAAAGGCAAGGAATACAACAGCCACATGCCTTGTAAAACCAGTAAATGCGGAAGCCAGTTGATGCCAGTCAACAGCGCTTGGTTCAAGCGTTGCGGGGTAACTTTTGTTCTCATCCTTTGGAACCTCCCGTCAGATCCATTCCCTCAATAAAGTAGCGTTGAGCGAGGAAGAACAGCAAGATCGTCGGCAATAGCACAAGCGTTGCTCCTGCCATCAAGTAGTTCCACTGAGTCGTTGATTGGTTTTGGAAAACTTGCAGGCCAATCTGCAGCGTGTACTTTTCTTGGTTTTGAATATACAGTAATGGTCCTAAGAAATCATTCCACGCCCCATTGAAGGAGTTGATAGCAATCGTGATCAGTGCGGGTTTCGTCAATGGGATCATCAGATGGCTCCAAATATAAAGATGATTGGCGCCATCGATCTTAGCGGCTTCGATCAATTCATTGTTGACGGACAAGTAAAACTGCCGCATCAAGAAAATGTTAAAGGCGTTGCCGAAAAACGCTGGAACGATCAGCGGCAGATAGGTACCGACCCAGCCGATTTTGGAAAACAAGACATATTGCGGGATCATCGTCACAAAGCCAGGAATCATCATCGTAGACAAGACGAGGGCAAAGATCAGATTTTTTCCTGGAAAGGCCAATTTTGCAAACCCATAAGCAATGAAGGAATTTGATAAGACATTCCCGAATACCACTAAGACGGTAATGAATAACGTATTTTTTGCATACTGCCAAAATGGAAAGGCGTTGATAGTCTCCAAATAATTGCCAAGATTGATTTCTTCTGGGAAAAAGGTCGGCGGGTAGCGCACGATCTCCTCCATCGGTTTCAATGACGTAAAGACCATCCACAGCAACGGAATCAGCAGCACGATCCCGATGATCGACATCACCACATAGCTGATGATTTTTTTGACTCGCTGTTGGCTTGATTTGCTTCGTGTTTTTGTCGTCATTTCCATTAGCTGCCACCTCCGGTATAGTGAACCCAGCGTGGTGCCAGCTTGAGATTGATAAAGGTCAAGACTAAGACGATCAAGAACAAGATCATCGACATGGCCATCGCATAGCCCATATCAAAGGCGACGAAGGCTTTGTTCCACATGTGCAAGTTATAGAAGAGCAGCGAATTCGCCGGACCACCGGTACCATTTTTGGTCATCACGTATGCTTCTTGGAAAATTTGAAAAGAACCGATCGTAGAAGTAATCACATCATAAAAGATGATCGGTGTGATCAACGGGATCGTAATATTTTTGAATTTCGCCCAGACTCCCGCCCCATCGATCTCAGCCGATTCATACAGTGTCGGCGAAATATTTTGCAAGGTAGCTAGATACAAGAGCATCGCGCCCCCTGAACTCCAAATCTTCATCAAAATCAACGCTGGTTTCGTCCATTCGGGATCAAACAGCCATGCCGGACCTTTGATATTGAACCAGCTCAAGAAGGTATTGATCAATCCTGCGGAAGGAGATAATAATTGCATCCATAAGACGTAGACGGCAACCCCTGAAAGAATCGCTGGCAAGTAAAAGGTCGTTCGGAAAAAACTGATTCCGCGGATTTTTTGATTCAATAAAGTGGCTAGAAAGACACTGAACAACGTTGTCAAGGGAACATTGAAAAGTACAAAATACGCCGTGTTATAGAGAGATTTCCAAAACAGGGTATCTTGCGTGAACATGCGGGTAAAGTTCTTAAAGCCGATAAAATTCATTTTCGAAGTCAGATTGTAATCGGTAAAGCTTCCTACGAAGGAAAACAGCATGGGCCCCAACATAAACACCACGAACCCAAGCAAAAATGGCGCTACGAAGAAGTAGCCCCAAAGAGCTTCTTGCCGTTTACTTTTTGAACGCTTCTTTGGCATTCCTTCCACTCCATTCTATTTTTACTCATTGTTTGTTCAAGAAAACATGTCCGCTTCGCAAAGCAGAAAGCAAAGCCCAGTCCGCTAACCGACTGGACTTTCCTTCTTTTTTTAAAACGCTCGTTTTGAAATTTATTTGTTTTGCTCAACAAGATCTTCCACCGCTTTTTGCGCATCTGCCAACCCTTCAGCCGGTGTTTTACTGCCTAGCATGATTTGGTCGATTTGTTCATTGACAAGACTGCTGAAGTCAGGCGCTGTCAATGGCACAGGCGTGATCACCGTGTTGGCAAAGTTTTCATCCGCCATTTGGTAGATCATTTGACCATTTTCATCTAGATTGTCGTTGTTGACCAAGTTTTCGTTGGCTGTCCGATTCGCCATGATATCAAAGCTCTTCTCACCAAATTTCTCTTGAACTTCTGGTGTCGACAAGTATTTGATAAACTCATAGGACGCTTCAGGATCTTTGGCACCGTATGGCACTTCTAAGACGAACCCGCCACCCCATGACCAGTGGCCAGAGCCACTTTCTTTTTCAGGAATTTGAATGACCCCAAATTCAAAGTCATCTGGTGCATTTTCCGCCAAACTTGAGTAGTAGTTGATGTTTTGCGCACGCATCGCCACTAATCCAGAAATGAATGGATCGGCAACCCCTGAACCAAATTCAGCTTCTAAGCGATTGATGGTATCTTGACCATAATACTCTTGCCAGTCTAAGATCCATTCCAACGCTTCGACTTTGTTGTCTGTATCGATTTTGACGTTCTCATCCTTGTCAAACCAGCTGACGCCATCGTCGGCATTCAACGCCCACACGTCAGCGCCTAAATTCCACAATGGGTAAAAACCGATCCGCTCAAAATCATCACCGTTTTTGACATCTAATTTACGAGCAACTGTTTCTAACTCCTCCCACGTTTGTGGCAGTTGCTCTTCACTGATACCAGCCTCTTTAAAGAGTGTCTTATTGTAGAAAATCACTTGCGTATCTGTATTGAAAGGAACGGCATAGGCATCCCCTTCGTACTCCACTGTATCCCATAATTGCGGATAAAATTCATCAGAAAAGCCCTCTTCAATATACTCGCTTAAATTCGTTGCTTGCTGCGCTTCTGCCCGCTGAGCAACAGAATTGATATCTTGTACAATAACATCAGGCGGATTACCAGCAGTGATTGACGACAGTGATTTTGTCCAAATATCGCCCCAAGGCTGGTAGCTGTATTTGACCTCGATTTTATCTTGTGACGCATTAAAATCATCAATAATTTCTTCAATTACTTCTTGTCTTGCACCAGACCCCCAGAAGGACCAAAAATCCAATGTCGTTTTGCCATCTGCTGACTCATTCCCCGAGGAATCAGCGGTTTCACTGTTGCCGCATCCTGCCGCCAGTACACCAACTGAAAAAAGCAAAGTCCCCATATAAAATAACTTTCTCATTTAACCTAACCTACTTTCATTTATTTTTAATGTACTATTTAAAAGCTATCACTACTTCTTCTTTTCAGCAAACAAAAAGCATCGTTATTCGAATAAAAAAATAACATTTTTGCCGTTTCACGATAAGAAGAGCGTTTTCTTTGAAAATATAAAAAAAGTGGGGCATCATAGAAATAGCACCTATTTTTCAACCTCACGTCAGACCATTAAAAAACGATGTTTATAGAAAGGGAGTAACCACATGCTAGTCATTGTCGATATGCAAAACCAAATTCTCGATGAAGAGAACGAAGCGTATGTGCCAGATGGCGCTGCTCTCGTCAAACGAATCGCCAAGCGCCTAGAACAAGCGCGGGCGGATGGGGAGTACATCTTACACACCCGCGACATCCCAATCGAAGTCAAAGGAACGCCTGATGAAGAAGCCGCTGCCCTGCAGCTGATCCCAGAACTTAAGCCTCTCGAAAATGAAAAAGTCGTCAAGAAATACTATTACAGTATTCCACCTGAAGTCTTGATCGACATCAAGAAAAATCTATTTGAACCTGAAGAAGAAAAGAAAATCGAAATCACTGGTGTTGAAACCAACATCTGTGTCCTTTCCAATACGATCGAGATCCAAAGCGCCTTTCCTGACGCTGATTTCACCATCAATAAAACATTAGTCGCTGGTAAAAACCACGAGTCGCAAGGACTCGACATCTTACGAGATTTCAATGTCCAAATCATTGATGGCACAAAACAAACCAATGACCAATAGGTAACGAAAGCTCCCTGTTCAAGGAACAGAGAGCTTTTTCAATTTGATTATTGATTTAATTCATTGAGCCATCTAATAGCTCGGTCGGAATTTCAATCCGAACCTCATTTTCAGTCTGACAGTTTGGACATACGAAGGTTCCTTCGATGGCTTCCTTCACTTCCCCATAAGCGTAATGAATAGCGATTTCATCTTCTGCCAATTCATTCGTTTCCAACGGTGGTACCATGGTTAATTGCCCCTCGCTGTCTTCTTGTAAATGAACGACCAGCTTCCCATCAAAGTTTTCATTGCAATTGGTGCAGGAAGCTTTTCCTCGAATCGTTAGATCCATGATCATCCCTCCTCATTTCTTGTCACTGGTTGATGCAGGTTCCGTTAGATACTCGTAACGCATGCATGCTTCACTTTAATAGTGTCACGCTTTCACTTTTTTAGCAAATCATCTGTTTTTCTTTTTTTAAACCATTGATGAAGAAAAAACAAATCAACCGTTTTGAGCGTTTTCGTTGTCAAATCGTTAAAATCCTTGCAGAATTAAACTATCTGTTACTGAAAAGTAAAAACATGTTGTTGAAAAAATTAGTGATTGTCCGAACTTATCTGAACAAACAAGGAGGAAAAATGATGCAAGCAGTAACCTGGCAAGGAAATCAAAAAATGGACGTTCGCCGTGTAGAAGATCCAACGATTTTAGAACCGACGGATGCGATCATCCGAATCACCGCAACTGCAATCTGCGGCTCTGATCTCCACCTTTACCACCATGGCGGCTCTGTTTTGGAAGAAGGCTATGTTGTTGGTCACGAACCAATGGGTATTGTCGAAGAAGTCGGCAGTCAAGTACAGAAACTAAAAAAAGGCGATCGCGTCGTCATCCCTTTCAATATCGGTTGCGGCCATTGCCACTTTTGTCAAAATGAAATGGAAAGTCAATGCGACAATTCTTCAGAAGATACATTGTATGGCGGCTTATTCGGTTTTGGAAAAATGAACGGCAACCACTGGGGCGGTCAAGCCGAATTCTTGCGCGTCCCTTTCGCAGATTTCACCTCGTTTATCGTACCTGAATCCACGATCCCTGATGAAAAAGTATTGTTTTTATCTGACATCTTACCTACAGCGTATTGGAGTGTCCAAAATGCTGGCGTCAAAAAGGATGATACCGTGATCGTCTTAGGCTCAGGACCAGTTGGCTTGTTTGCCCAAAAATTTGCCGTGATGGCAGGCGCTAAGCGGGTGATTGCCGTAGACCCTGTTGCTCATCGCTTAGAAAAAGCCAGCAGCTACAATCAAGTCGAAACATTCCAATTGGATGATTTGGCTACTAGTGCTGATGAACTGTATGAGCTGACCAAAGGTGGCGCTGATGTGATCATCGACTGTGTTGGGATGGATGGTTTAGAACCCGTCAAAGAAAAAGCCAAAAACCTAGTCAGCTTACAAAGTGGCACGATCTCACCGATCCAGATGGCCGCTAAGGCAGTCAAAAAATTTGGTACCGTCCAAATCACTGGCGTTTACATGACTCCAGCTTCTTCTTATCCATTGCAAGAATTCTTTATGCGCAACATTGATGTCAAACACGGGCAAGCACCTGTGATCCATTTAATGCCGAAAATTTATGACATGATTGCCGATGGTTTGTTTGACCCGTCACAGATCATCACCCACACGATGCCTTTAGCAGATGCTGCCAAAGCGTATGAGATTTTTGACAAAAAAGAAGACAAGAACATCAAAGTTGTCTTGAAACCTTAGCACAAATAAAGGAGCAGTGATAGCACCTATGCCAAAAATCAAACGGAGTGAACATCAATTCGATCCGGGAAAAGAAGAAGATGTGATCATCAAGGCAAGCCGCTTTCGCATCTACTTTCAAAATCGCTACATGTTGATCTCACTTACGAATGATATTTTGACGGGCTTGTTTTATATTTTCGGAAGTATCGTTTCATTAACTAGCTTGCCTGCGATTTACGGAACGATCGCCTATTTGATCGGCGGAGTCTTTTTGACCATTCGCCCGCTGATTAAAATCGTTCGCCATGTCTATATCTATAATGATCGCAATCAACAAGGGGAGAAAGAAAAAGATGTCACCATCACCGACGATGAAAGTTGATGGGACGACAACTAGAGAGGAGTTTCCTATGTTAAAAACATTTGATGGGATCGCACTGACCCTATTGATCATCGGTGGGATCAATTGGCTGCTGGTCGGCGCCTTCGAGTTTGACCTTGTCGCAGCGATCACCGGCGGCAGCACATCGATCATTGCCCGCGTCATTTATATTCTAGTTGGGATCAGCGCATTGTATAGCCTGAAATTCTTTCCAGCTATCGCCCGCCAACAAACACTCGACTAAATGAAAATAAAACCTGCATCTGCGGTGTCCTGACCCAAAAAAAGTTAGATTTTTGGTCTAACTTTTTGAGGTCGCATCTATGGATGCAGTTTTTTTGTCTACAATCATTGAAAAAAAACATCAGTTGTACTACTCTTGTATTTAACCTACTATTTTCGAAAAAAATAAAAAGGACGTGACTCATGACCCCACCTACTAGACCCTCGCTGATACGTCGGATACTCGGTCGGATGCTTTTGCTATTGATTTTCTTATTTATTCTAAGTATTATTGGCGGAATTATTGTTTTAAATAACCTCACCATCGCAGAAAATTGGTTTGGTCTGAATGAATACCAAGTCGTTGAAACCAGGCATCAGATCATTCGTTTGTTCCCCTACTTTTGGGTAGCAGGGATCCTGCTGGTCTTTTTGATCGGTCTGATCATCGGCCTCAAAAAACGCAAAAAATCGCCATTTTACTGGTTATTCTCATTGCTCTTGCTGCCAGCGATCCTCTTTTGTATTGGAGCAGTCTCTACGTTTTTGCCAGTGGATCGCCAACTTTTCCGAGAAGAAACCAGTGCCAAAGAAATTATGGCGGCGCTACCGAATCAATCCTCATTCAAGGACAAAGAGCTGCAACTGGTCAGCTATAGTTTTCACATCCGCAATGTCCCGCTAAAAAGCGGCATTTATGCAGTTGCGCGAGTGATCAATCCAAACACAGGCCTACAAGACGAGTATTGGTATTACCCAGAAAATCTGTTGACCAAATGGAAAAAAGACGACGATACGATCGGGCTCTCGATGGAAGATACCATTGCCTTTGATGCCATCGACTGGGGTGTCATTCCCAAGATCATCAAGGATTCTGAGGCGCGAGCAGCTCAGCTGGATCACTATGTTCCTGGCGTCAGCATCGTCATTTTAAACGGCTTCCAAGGCGAATGGACTTGGACCGTTGGGTTAAATGGGATTCGTAATCGCACCGAGATCAATTATGTCTATGATCTCAAAGGAAATTATCAATCCGAATGGCAATAAAACAAGCGGCACCTATCCACGAGGAAAGGTGCCGCTTTTGCTTTTATCGGTTTACTGATCCAAGTCTTTGACACAACGAAACCCTAGATTATTAGCTGCCGACATCCCAGAATTACCATTTCTAGCGGCAATTCGGTATCGTTTGCAATAGGATTCATGGCACAAAAATGAACCGCCGCGAGTCGCATACATTTGATCATCTTGTGTTTGATTCCTTATCCAAAAGGTTTGTCCCGTCTGTTGTTGAAACTGCGTCAGCGGGATGCGGGCAGGATTGACGCACCATTCCCAGACATTGCCGATTACTTGATAAAGACCAAAGCCATTGGGCTCATACCATTTCGCAGGCGCTGTATTGGCAAAGCCGTCTGCTCGCGTGTTGCTTTTTGGAAACTCGCCTTGCCAAATATTGCAATGATAGGTATTTTCTGCCAAAAATTCCCTTCCCCAAGGATATTTTTCAAAACTTGTCCCGCCTTTTGCAGCGATCTCCCACTCTGCTTCTGTTGGGAGGCGTTTTTTTGCCCATTGGCAATAGGCGATCGCATCGTTGCGAGACACTTGAACCACTGGGTGATCCATCCGCTGGGCAATCGTTGAATCAGGTCCTTCCGGATGACGCCAATCTGCGCCGCTAACCGCGTACCACCAAGCCATATTCGGTACCTTTTGACTGCGGTGTTTCGTTTGCTCACTTAAAAAATAGTGAAAAACGAACGACCAGCCAAAGCGCTCGGCTTCTGTGACATATCCTGTTGCTTCCACAAAAACTTGGAAAGCTTGGTTCGTCACCGTCGTGGCATCAATGGCAAATGCTGGGCTGTCGAGGCTGATTTGCGGTCCCTCAAGATCCTGGGCAAAGCCGTCCATCGTATTCGTGCCGATTCGATAAGTTCCTGCTGGAATCGTGGGCATCTGCTTGCCTCCTTTTTACAATAATTGATAGCCATTGTACAGATTGATCAGTAACACCAGTACGATCACTGTTTGGAATACCAGTGTCACTCGCTGTGGTGACAGGACGTTGCTGGCCTTGGCGCCTAAGAGTCCTCCCACGATCGCGGCTGGAATAACAAACCACAAAATTTGCAGATCATACGCACCAAAACCGGTCGAAAAAGCGATCGTCAAAATTTTTGCCAGCTGTGAGAAAAAAATCGTACAAATTGAATAGATCGTCGCCTCTTTGATCGGCATGGCAAACAGCAACATTAATAAAGAAACATTGATGGGTCCGCCGCCGATCCCCAGCAAACTGGCTAGAAAGCCGAGAATCAAGCCACAAGCTGCATACCAGCCGACTTTTTTCAACGCAAACCCGCGCCAGTTATATTTTGTATACAAAAAAGCAAACAATAGTGTCAGCACGGTCACAAGGATTTGGATCAGCTGAACCAGCTTGTCGTCTCGAAAGACCAGCAATAGCTGTTCGAAAGCAACATTGCCTAAAACACCGCCTAACACAGCGCCGCCAGAAACCCACAAGGCAATCGACCAATTGATTTTCCGTCCACTGGCTAATTGTCTAGCTGTCGAAACAATGGACATCGTAAAGACCGCTGTCGCCGAGTAAAAAGAAATCGCAGCAACAGAATGGGCGCCGATAAAATCAAAAATCGGTTTGATCAGCACGCCACCCCCCATGCCAGAAACTGCACCTACGGCATTTGCTAAGACGATCACGAGAAAATAAATCAGTCCGATCATCGTCTCACCCCTTGCAAAAGCCCCAGTATCTCATTGATTCTAGGTGTGAAGTCTTTTAACAGCTCCTGATAGCCGCAAAAACCCTCACTATCCACGTACATAGCATCTTTCATTCGTTTACAGCCTCCTCGGCACATTTTTTGGAAAGGACATTGCGTACACTTCGAAGGCATGTCTTTTTTCTGGCACAAAAACTGCTGCGAACAGTCTTGAGAAAACAATTCCCGCAATGTTTGCTCTTGGATATAGCCCATGCGAAACTCATCTAATACATAGAAGTCACAAGGATAGACACTGCCGTCGGCTTCGATCACATACTGCACTTGGCAGTTGCCTAGAATCCCGCAGGCAGTTACTTGCTGCCGCACCAATAGATTCAGTAAATCATCGAACAGCTTGATACTTAGGTAGCGCCCTTGCGTCAATTCCTGCAGCCAAAACGCCAACAGCTGTTGATAAAAGCCAGCAAAGTTTCTTGGTGTCAAGGCATAGTCGTTCGTTGATGTGGCATCCAAATCAGCCAAACAAGGAATGAACTGCACAAAGGCAATCTGCTCTTCCTTGAGAAAATCAAACACACGCTGGGCTTCCTTTGCTAACGGATTTGTCAACACGCACAAGACATTGTACTCAATCTGATAGGCGTCCAATAATCGCTTGGTCTGCAAAACCCGTGCAAAGGTCCCCCGTCCTTTGGCGTCTAATCGATGCCGATCGTGCGCAAGCGGATGCCCATCGATCGACAGCCCGACTAAAAAGCGATGCTCTTTCAAAAAACGACACCATTTATCATTGTTCACCATGCCGTTGGTCTGGATTGCATAGTGTACTGTCACTTGCTTTTTTTGCGCCGCAACAAAAGCCGTTAGTTTTCGAAAATAACTCAGCCCCGCCATCGTCGGCTCTCCGCCTTGAAATGCCAACGTCAAATGATCACCAGCTTCTAGGTCTGCATAGATGTTTGCAATCATCTTTTCCATTACATCCTCTTTCATTTTGCCAAAGGAACGTACTTCGCGCAAGGAACTGACGTTGGCATAAAAGCAATAGGTGCAGCGCAGATTGCAAAGAGAGGATGCTGGCTTGATCAATACGGAGATGTGTTTCATTTCTTGTTCCTCACTTCTTTATTTCTTTCGTTCGATTGTCTGCCTCTGTGTATTTCTTAAACCTAAACGCTGATACTCGCTTTCAGGGGCTTCAATCTGATCCATTACTTTAATCAATTTCTGAATCATTTCTTGTTCAATCAGTGGGTCATGAAGCGATGTTAATTGCTTTGGATCATTTTTTAAATCAAACAGCAAGTGGCCCACTGAATAAGAATCGATATAGGTGGAAACTTCGACTTCTGTGTATGGAAAATGATTTGTAAATCGATTGCCCTCTTTCAAGACCATACTGTCTAAGACTTCTTTATTAAAAAAACCTCGCAATGAAGCATAACTAAGCGTCTGCATGGTGATTGGTCCATTCGAAGGGTGAACCGATGCACGCATATACACATAACGACCATCGTAGATATTGACATGACCGCCGTTTGTGCCAAAAATAATTTCTTGATGAAGTGGTTGCGAATGCTGTTTTTTCAACACAGGCAGCAAAGATTTGCCATCCATATCTAAGGTGTTCTCAATTTCAAAATAATCCAATAAAGTTGCTGGAATGTCGATGGTTTGACTCAATACTTGAGTATGGGTTCCCGATTCAGCTTCCGGGTAACTGATGAAAAAGGGCAGATGAATGATTTCTTCATACATCGGTGCTACGTTTTTTCCTAACCAGTCATGTTCCCCTAACAAAAAGCCATGGTCGGTATTCACAATGATCAAGGTATCCTCCCACATATTATTTTTTTCTATAAAGTCCAGCACTCGTCCTAAGTGATGGTCACACATACTGATCAACGCTGCGTATTCTTTTTGCAGCTCAATCAAATCCTGCTCGCCAACGTCTTCTGTTACACGACCATATTTTGGCCAAAAGTAAGGTGATTCATTTGGTGTCTCCTGGTACAATTTGCGATAGGTTTCTGGCACATAAAATGGTTCATGGGGGTCAAAACATTCGACTTGCAAAAACCATTGATCTTCATTTTTGTACTGTTCCAAAAAATCCAAGCCGGCTTGGATCGTTTGAACCGTGGACAGGTCTTCTTCTACTGCTTGCCGTGTTCGATTCGCAAAATGCTGTTCCACAGAAATACCACTCTTATTTAACGGATTCAGCGGTGGATGATTCTCTGCCTGTTTTCTTGGAACCCATCGGTCACCTTCTTGTCCTCTAAATCCTTCCCATGTGGAATAACGGTTATGATAAGTGGCACCGCCATCTTCAAAGTAATGGGAATGGTCGGTTACCAAATGACAATAGACACCATTTTGCTGCAGCGTATCAAAAATTGACGAATCAAAGGGTTCTAATTGTCCCCATGAACGATGCATAAAATTGTAACGACCTGTATGAAGTTCTCTTCTCGCTGGCATACAAGGCATGCTGCCACCATAAAAGTTGTCAAACGTAATCGTTTTTTCTCTTAGCCGTTCAAAATTTGGCGTGTTGATCCAATCGTTTCCGTAGTTTGATAAAAAATCTCTAGCCAGAGTATCAAACATCAGCATAATTGCTCGCATAGCATTCTTTCCTTCTTTCTTTCCTTTTCTTGGTCATTGCGACTACTTGATGATCGTTATCGCCCCTCGATTATCATCAGCGATCACATCTAAGTATGCGGAAGTATTCGTAACGACGACCGGCGTCACTAACGAGTATCCTGCCTCTTCAATTTCTTCTTTATCAAATGTAAGCAGTACCTCTCCTTGCTTGACCTGATCCCCTTGCTTGACTTTTGTTTCGAAAAAACGACCATCTAAGTTCACTGTATCCATGCCGATGTGAATCAACACTTCCACGCCATCGTCCGACTTCAAGCCAATCGCATGCTTCGTTGGAAACAGTGTTTCAACAACTCCGTCAAAAGGTGCTCGAACCAGTCCTTCATCTGGTGAAACTGCTAAGCCTTTTCCTAATAATCCATTTGCAAATGCTTGATCTTCTACTGCCGACAAAGGCAAAACGATGCCTGTTAATGGTAACGAAAAAGTGATTTCTTTCGCTGCTCTTTCTTCTGGGATCAAAGACGAGGCTTCATTATCACTGGCTTTTGCTTCTTGTCGATCTTCTTGCGGATCATACAAGAAAGTAATCGTTAAAATAAATGATAAGACGAATGCTACAGTGATTGCTAATGCATACCCATAAAAGCCGCTTCCGATGCCTTTTGCTGGATCAATGTAGTTGGGTAAACTGAAGATACCCATCCCACCTATAATAAAGGATTTTGTTCCCATTGCACCCATGATTAACCCGCCGATCGATGCTGAAATCAAGGTTGCAATAAATGGTTTTTTTCTAGGCAACGTGATACCGTACAAGGATGGCTCCGATACCCCAAACAGACTGGAAATAAATGCGGGAATCCCGATTGCCCGAATAGAATTATTTCTAGACTTAATAATAACTGCCAGCACCGCTCCTGCGGTCGCAAAAGGAGTCGCTTGTCCTAAGACCATCACTGGGTCGTAACCAAGAACACCGATATTGTTGATTGCGATCGGAATGATTCCCCAGTGAAGACCAAACATGACCAACACTTGCCAAACAGCACCAACTGCAATCCCTGCAATAATTGGGCTGAAGTTATAGATCGCCAAAACAGCCGCACCCAACAAATTGCCGATCCACGTCGCGATCGGACCAATGACAATGAAAGTCAGGGGAACCATGATCAAGACAGTTAGAAACGGAACTAAGAAACTTCGCACAATACTAGGAATGATTTTTGTAATACCTTTTTCTAATTTGGCACCAAAATAGGTAGCAATGACGATAGGAATAACGCTGGAACTATAACTCATTAAAATGACTGGTATCCCTAAAAAAGTGACATAAACAGGCGATTCAAAAACGGTTCCTGCAAACAAGGTATACAACGGTTCGGCATTTGCCGTCAAGCCAGACAAAGCTGGATAAACAAGGGCAGCACCGATCGCCATACCGACAAATTGCTTTAAACCAAATTTTTTCGCTGCGGTATATCCTAAAAAGATTGGAAAGAAGTAGAAGAAACAATCACCTGCTGCTTGCAAAATCGCATAGGTTCCTGAAGTATTCTCAATCCATCCCAAAGAAACAAATAGCGCATTTAATCCTTTGATCATCCCTGTGGCAGCTAGAAGACCCAATACAGGTGTAAAGATACTGGAGATCACATCGATAAAAGCATCCAGCGGACCTTTCTTTTCTCCCGAAGGTGCCGCGTCATTTCCTGCCAATCCTGCATGTTGAACAAATTCTTGGTACACCTCCGGCACATGATTGCCGATCACGACTTGGTATTGACCGCCGCTTTGAACAACTGTCACGATCCCTTTCGTCTTTTTCAGCGTTTCTGTGTCTGCTTGCTCCTCATGTTTCAAATCAAAACGCAGCCTTGTGATGCAGTGGGTCACCCCATTGATATTTTCTTTTCCGCCGACTCCTTTTAAAATTTCATCGACCAATTCTCGATATGCCATCGTCCTCATCCTTTCAATGTAAAAATAAAAAGCAAGACAAATAACTATTCCTTGATGGAATAATTATCAGTCTTGCCTGCATTATCAGTAACAACCTTTATTCGTTCTCTATTAACTTTTGAATGTGTAACGTTAAGTACAGCTTTTCATCATCGTTCAAGGGAACACCTAAATACTTTTCAATCAAAAGCATCGTCTTATAAGCGTCTGCATACTGTCCGCTTACGTGTCCCAATAGTGGATTTGCTTTTACCACATCTGGTCGAGCCTTCAATCGCTGGAAAAAAAAGCGCAAATGGGTGATAAATCGATCGAATGCCAAAGAGTTTTCATCAATTTGTATCTTGTTAGAAAATCGAATAAGTGAAATAATATCGCGAATCTTTTTTGCAATCGATTGGACATCTTTTGGCTGATCAACTTCATCTGTTACTTGTGCATTGATCAAATGCATTGCTATATTTCCTGCTTCTTCTTCCTCAAAGACAACCCCTGTTTCTTGTTCGATCCGTTCTAGTGCTTTTTTACCAACTTCAAATTCCTGCGGATAAAACTTTTTTATTTCCCATGATAATCGGTTCGTAACTGTGATTCCTTGTTCATGCAGTTTAAACAGGTTATACAAATGATCGGTAAGTGATACATAGAGCGTCTCGCTTAACTCCTGGTTAATTTCCGCTTTCGCAAGTGAGATAATATCATCCGCTAAAGACACATATTTTGTCGGAATGGATGACAATAAACTTAAAAATCGCTCGGAAACTTTGTTTTTATGAAGCACAAACACTTTTTCAATTTTTGATTCATCGGCGGTTTGTCCGGGTTTCATTTTGAAGCCAAGGCCGGTACCGATCCAGATAAAATCTTTGCCATCTTGTCCGACCAAAACTGCATTGTTGTTTAAAATTTTTTTGATCTTCAAGACGCTTCTCACCTCCTTAAAATGAAAAAAGGCGATACCTTAATACATGTGTAGGATCCATACACACGTAAAAAGGTATAGCCTGCATTATCAGTAACTACCCATTTGATTGCCTTTACTATACTATTTTTATAGAAACGTTGCAAGCGTTTTATTGATTTTTCTTTTTTTCCCCTCTGTTATGAAACTACACGAACTGCCGCAACCATTCATCAATCGATCATGTTTTTCTAAGATTGTCGGTAACGGCACACCACTTTTTCCAACCAATCGATACTGGCAAAAAGCAGATAGCCCATCAAAGCAATCAGAAGGATCCCGGAAAGCATTTGCGGGTAGTCCATTTTTGACCACGCACTTAAGATCAGATAGCCGACACCGTACGTCGTGTTATAGTTTTCGGCAAAAAAGAGGGAAGCCAACGCGATCCCGATACTGACCCGCACACTGGCAAAAAGCGCTGGCATGATGGCGGGCAAAATAACGAAGCGCAAGACATGGCACCAGTGGTTGGTATAATTTTTCATGACCTGAAAATACGCTGGCGGGATCTTTGCGACTGCATCACGAATCGAGACGATCACTTGAATGACGATCACCGCAAAAATCAAGAGAACTTTTGAGAGATTGCCTAAACCAAAGAAAATCATAAAGACGGGTAAAAACGCAACTTTAGGAATCGGATATAAAAAGTAAAGCAGTGGACCAAGCAGCTGATCCACTCTTTGGGATCGCCCAATCAAGATCCCTAACGGCACCCCGACTAGCAACGCCCCACTCAACGCCGCAAATACCCGCAGCAAACTGGCACCTGCGTGGATCAGCAAGACTTCTCGCAGTGCCCAAAAACGTTCAGCTGTTTCTATAGGATTAGGCAGTGAGCGATTGTTGGTCACCCAGCTTACGCCCCACCAAACCACGACAAACGAACAGAAGCCCCATACAAAAGACTTGATGGTTTTCATTGCCTTGCCTCCCTCATTTGTTCTTTCAACTGCAAGACGACTTCATAAAAAGCCAATGAGTCTCGTTCCTGATGGCTGCCGTAAAAAGGATTACTGATCGGCGTAACGCTCTGATCTTTTAGCAGCAAAATCGTCTGCCCCAAAAACACTGCCTCTTCTGGATCGTGGGTCACCACAATCAAGCTGTTTTGTCTGCGCTGCTGTTGGGCAGCGATCATGGCTTGGGCGTTTGCTCTGGTTTCTTGGTCCAGTGAAGCAGTCGGCTCATCCAATAATAAAACATCGGGCTGTGTGATCAGTCCCCGCCCCATGGCGGCCCGCTGTTTTTGACCGCCGCTAAGCTGATGCGGATAGCGGTCCTGCACCTGCGTCAATCCCAACTCAGCCAAACAGCTGGTGACCCATTTTTTACGGCGCTCACTAGGGGTTTGGTTGATAAGCAGCGGCATTTCCAGGGCTTGGTAGACTGTTTGCCAAGGAAACAAATGCAGTTCTTGGAAAACGACCTCGATGTTGTCAGGGGAACAGCTTTGGTAAGTGATCGTGCCGGATTGCGGTCGCTGCAACCCTTTGATCAAGGATAAAAGCGTGCTTTTGCCAATGCCCGATTCTCCCAGCAGCACATAGGTCGCGCCTTGTTCAAAACAAAACGAAAGGTTTTTAAAAATGGCGGTATCTCCATAGGTAAAGGAAACGGAATCGAATAGAATACTCATCAGAGAATAAACTTCTTTCTTCAAATTATTTGTGTTGGTTTTCACATTTTATGCTATACTATTTTTTGCGTGATTGACAAGAAAGGATGGTTTATGATGTTTCAGACCCTCGTATTTCATGAAATACGTCCCGAAGCAGAACTTTATGATCAGGTTCGCCCGATCAAAGTCGCAGACGGTTATCAAGATGCCTTGCCTCTGCCCTTATTCAATAGCACTTCTCATTTTAAACAACAAATCGACTTTTTGAAAGCAGAAAATTACCATACGTTGACCCTTGCAGAAGTCAAAGATTTTTATTTCCGGCAGCAGCCGCTACCAGAAAAATCCGTGTTGCTGACCTTTGACGACTGCTATCAATCGATGAAAGAATATGCCTACCCACTGTTGAAAGAAGCTGGTTTCAAGGCAACTGCCTTTGTCGTGACCGGCTGGCTTTTTGATGCCCCTCAGCCTTACGAGCCAGAAGTTTCACGGACATTGAGCAGCGCCGAATTAGCCGAAATGAGCGATGTCTTCGAATATGCCAATCATACCGATCATTTTCACGAACGCAAGGACCAGCAAGGGCGTTCGATGTGGGAAACACCAGCCGCCTTTGCGCAAGACTTACGAAGCTGCAATCAGCATGTGGCCATCCAGGATGTTTTTGCCTATCCTTTTGGCTTCTATGATCAGCAGACGATCGCCACCTTGGAAAAGGAAGGCTTTGTTCTAGCATTTACCACCAAACCAGGGATCAACACGGCACAAACCAAGCCAATGGAACTCCATCGGGCAGTCATCCCGTTCTCACTACCAATGGCTGCTTTTGAACAACGATTTAGAAACGAGGAAATGAACCAATGAAAAAAACGATTTTAGCAAGTATCCTAGCACTATTCGCTGTCGGCGCTGCCGCCTGCGGCAACACTGGCGAAACAGCAAGTACCAGCAATTCCAGCACTAGCAGTACAGAAGTTGCGGTCACGGATCAAACATTGACGATTGGGGTGTTACCAGCAGAATCAGCGATTCCGATCATTCTAGCAAAAGAAGAAGGCTTTTTCGAAAAGCAAGGATTGACTGTGGAGCTGAAATCCTTCACTTCCCCGAATGACCGCAATGTGGCGGTGCAGGCAGGCGAGCTGGATGGTACCATCAGCGATGTCATGACAGAAGCGACCTTCAAGCAAAACGGCATCGATATGACGATCACTTCTGATATTTTGGAAAACTTCAAGATTCTCGCTTCACCGAATTCAGGGATCACTGAGATGAAAGGGTTAGCGGATAAAAAAATCACCCTTGTACCGAATTTCATTTTAGAATACATCATGGACCAATTTGCACAGGAAAATGATTTTACCTATGACATCGTGGATATCGCTTCTTTTTCTGCCCGTTCCGAAGCATTGCTCAATGACCAAGTCGATGGCGCTGTTTATACGGAACCGCAAGCCAGCATGTTGGCTGCCCAAGGGGCGATTGTTTTAGGCAGCTCTAAAGATGCTGGCATCAAAGGCGGCACACTGCAATTTATGGACGAAGTTATCCAAAATCGCCCGCAAGACCTAAAAGCATTCTACACTGCTTACAACGAAGCCATCGATTACATGAATGCTCATTCAGCAAAAGACTATGCCGACATCTTGGCAGACTATCAATTTCCCGATGCTATGAGTACTTACTTAGACAGCCAGGAAGACTATCCGTATGCCCAGGCAGTGCCGCAAGAGCAATTCGACGCAATCATTGCTTGGACGAAAGACAAGGGTCAAATCGATCAAGCGTATTCTTACAACGAGTTGACCAATTTCGATTTTTTACCCGCTGACGAATAGGAAACAACAAAAAAGACGCATTTGCGTCTTTTTTTGTTGTTTCACTTCTTTTTGCCACTCTTTTTTGCTCGTGGCAAGAAATTCAGGTATACTTTTGACAAATCAGCTACCATGAAAGGATTTGATGCAATGCCAACGATCGCTGTTTATGCCGACCAGAAAGAAGATACTTGGGAAGCACACTTGACTCGCCAGTTAAAAATAAATGAAGAAAGGACCCAGGCTCATCAAACATTCCATAACGAACCTTTAACGATCGACGAATACTTCTTTACAGAAGAACCTGCCCCTTTCTATGCGAATCAAGCCGTCAGCCAGCAATTAGCAAGCAATGGGCGCAGCTGTCTGCCACTCGTTTATGTTGACGATCAGCTATTTTGCCAAGGTCGCTTGCCAACGATCCGTGAATGGGAACAATTGACGAAATCTGGGATCACCGTGCAATTTGATGCGTAAGATCAAAAGGCGTTGAAGGATTTACCCTTGACGCTTTTGCCGAGTCGGTATTCCCAAAGTCAAATCACGTTCCTTCGACCAAGCGATGGCACCCGACAGCAAAAAGAAGCTAATGACCGTCCCTTCCCTCACCGCTAGCGGTAAGCCCAAACTGATCGCTAGCAAGAGCGCTCCCGAAATACAGACTGCATCAACGCCATAACGGTACTGCTTAAATGTCCAACGACTGCGTTGCGCCAGCAAATGACACCAGTGCTCGATTGGAAATTTCAAGACCTGCAACCGTAAGACTTGCCCCGTCGCCGTTCCAGAAATCAAGATCCCACCGATCAAAGCAGCTAGTTGGCTCCAATAATTCGTCAAGTGCAGCGATGCCAAGAAATAGTAAACAAAGCCATTGATCAAATAGCCGAATGCCAGCAAAGCAAAAAACATAATCAAGTACTCACTGCCTTTTTGTTTGAGGGACGTCTGCCGCCGATCCAATAGCCAACAGACAGCTAAAAAGCCCAAATTGATGGCTGTTGTGATGGTGCCGACTTTGATTCCTGACATCGATGCCAGTGTGACATTTAAGGCATTAAAACTACTGACCCCGACGCTGGCTTTAATGGTCAAGCTGATCCCGAATGCACTCAGCCCATAAAATATCCCAGATCCTATCCATTGCTTTTTATTCATTTTTTCTCCCACACTTTCATTTTTGCTTTTCTAAGTATGTGCTATACTGACTAAAAACAAATAGGAGATTTCTCCTAGTTTGGAGGAAAAAAGTGAAAAAAACCGCTTATGCCTTGGCAATAAAGCAGGTACCAATCAAAGAAAGCTGCCCCTTGCCGATTCCTGAGGAGATTTTACAACAAAGTGCTCTCTGGACCTTTGATCATCGAGAAGCGATCCAAAAAGAAACGGTGCCGATGTCGGTCTTTTTCGTCCTATTGACTGGCAAAGCCAAGATCATTCAAACGCAAGAAAACGGCAAACGTGCCTTGCTACAGTTTCTCCATCCTTGTGATTGCATTGGTGATCTCACGTTGATTGGCGCCGAAACAGTGCCGAAGACCGTGGTTGCGATCGGTGAAACAACTTGTCTGGGCATTCCTATGAAAGCAGCAGCTCACGGGCTCATGCAAGACCTGGCTTTCGTACAAACGCTAGGCAAAACTATCGGTGAAAAATTGCTGCTGCGTATGGATCATTTTTCCGTCAATCAAACCTATCCCTTGGCTTGGCGCCTTGCCCAGCTACTGTTGGAAGCTTCGATCGATGATCTTTTTCAAGAAAAATTAACGGAGACCGCAGAATACTTAGGCGTGAGCTATCGCCATTTGACGTATACCTTAAAAGATTTCAAAACGCAAAAACTAGTCTCAAAAACTGCAGACGGCTATCGGATCGATGCGCCTGCGCTGCAGACCTTTATCCAAAACCAACAAAAGTAGTAGTAAGCAAAAAACGACAGCGAAATAGTTGGTATGATGCTCCCCTAAAAGCCAGAGAAAAAGCTGACTTTTAGGAGGCGCAACAAGAAAAACCAACTGTTTGCTGTCGTTTTCGGGTCGTTGCTTTATTTTTTCGCCAATGCCCATGCATTGACAGTAACCGTGCCAGTTCCGCTGAGAGCGATCGCCTCGGTCCGTTTGGGATACACGCGAGAGGTCAAACAATATTGCCCGCCATTTAGGAAGATCTCAATCGAAGACCTATCGACAAAAATCTGCAGCTGCGTCAGTTCATCGACCTTGACACTGCGCTGTTTACGACCGTAGCCAGAAACGCCATGATGGATCGTGAAGACACCAGCTTCATAAGTCAAAGTCGTATCTTGCAAAAGTCCAAGCTGGAACTGCTGCAATGGGACTTCCGCCGTAACTTGCAACTCATATGCCAATTCATCGAAAGACAAGTGCTGCGGTTTCTCTGATAGCACAATTTTTTGGCTGACTTGCTTGTCTCGCAATTTTTGAAATTCTGGCAAAGGTTCTTGATACAACTGGTCATTTTTGACCGAAAGCTGTCTTGGCAGCGTTGCGGCATGCTGCCAGCCGCGAGGGATCGTAGGATTGCTGTATTCAGGACTGGTATCCCCTAGCCCCATCCAGCCCCACAAGATCCGACGTTTCTGCTCATCTTCAAAGGTTTGCGGGGCATAGAAGTCAAACCCATAATCAAGTTCACGAAACGCAGAAGTTTCTTTGAACGTCAGGGTCTCCCAATCCACCTCACCGATCAGATACCCTGATTGATGAATATTTTGGTAGGCATGTTCTTTGGCTGCCAAGCCTTGCGGTGAGAAGACCAACACATCTTTGCCATCTAAATGGAAGTAGTCTGGGCATTCCCACATGTAGCCTAGCGCATAGTCCTCACCGAAAAAGATTCCTCGATAGGTCCATTCATTTAAATCCGTCGATTCATAAATCAAAATTTTGCCTTCGTTTTCCAACGTACGCGCGCCTAGCAGCATATAGTAGGTGTCTTCGTGGGCAAAAACCTTTGGGTCACGAATATGATCGGTAAATCCTTCAGGGTAGTCCTCATGAGGAATCACGACTTCTTGCTTTTCGACGGTATAGCCGTCTTTGCTGATTACATGGACCGTGTTTTGTTCTCGTCCACTAAAGGTATAGTCATGATCACCAGGATGTTTGACATTCCCAGTATAGAAAAAATGGATCGTGTCATTCTCGATAAAGGCAGAACCCGAGTAGACCCCGTCTTTGT
This sequence comes from Enterococcus sp. OL5, assembly GCF_006491895.1. Taxonomy (NCBI): domain Bacteria; kingdom Bacillati; phylum Bacillota; class Bacilli; order Lactobacillales; family Enterococcaceae; genus Enterococcus; species Enterococcus sp. OL5. The sequence continues at coordinate 111,098 of NZ_VHIL01000007.1, read as the reverse complement.
CATAGTTGTGTTCGGGAGAAAGAAACAGCGCTTCTTCTTGAAACGTGACAAAATCCGTCGACGTTTTGTGTCCCCAGTGGGGGGGTTCTCCGCCGTGGGGCGTTTGCGGTACATATTGATGGTAAAAATGAACGACACCTTTGAATTGGCAAAGACCGTTCGGGTCGTTCATCCATCCTGTTTCTGGCATCAAATGATAGTTCAAGCGCCACGCATCAGCACTGATTTTTTCCGCTAATTCGCTTTGAGTTTGGGCAAGCTGTGCCCAGTATTCTTTCGTTAACATTGTGGTACCTCTTTTCTCTTGCCGATGAACAGCAAGGGATTATTTATTGGTTCAACTCTTTGGCTAGCGGTTTGCGCTGCAATTGGACACCAGCAAAACCGACTGCAAAGGCAATCAAAATCACGACGACGTATTTCAGCATGGCACCGAAATCTCCAGTATACAACAATAGTCCTGGAATAAAAGTGATGCCCATCCCAGTGGCAGCTAATTGGAAGACATACGTCGCAAACCCGCCGACTGCGCCCCCCAACATGCCTGCGCCAAAAATCCGCATCGAGCGTAAGTTGACCCCAAATAGTAAAGGTTCCGTGATCCCAAATAAGGTTGGAACCGCCGCACTGATGGCATTTGAGCGTTTGACTTTGTTTTTATAAATAAATGCCGCAGCGATCGCAGCCCCAAATTGTCCCGCCATACTTGCTGTACCTAAGACTTGTAGGACGTTTTCGCCTGTCGTATTCAATAACCCTAACTCAATAATACTTAACGAATGGTGCAATCCAGTGATCACGATCACTTGCTGAACTCCTCCGTAAATGATATAACCGATGCCCAATGGTGCTTGCACCAAGTAGACGATACTGTTGATGACTGCTCTTTCAGCTACTTGCAAGATTGGTCCTAACGCAAACAAAATCAAACCTAAAGTAATGACGATCGTTAAGAATGGTGTCACGATCAAGTCCATCATTTGCGGAACAAATTTACGGAACCATTTTTCTAGCTTAGAAACTAAGATCCCGACAATAATTGCTGGAAAAATCGACCCTTGATACCCAGAGATCGATAAACCGAATAAGTGCAATGGCTCTGCATCCCCGCTGGCAACTGCCCAAGCGTTCGGCAATTGTGGTGCCACCATCATCAATCCTACCACGATCCCGATGATCGGATTACCGCCGAATTTTTTCGTCGCACTATAGGCGATCAAAACAGGTAAAAAGGCAAACGCTGTATCCGTTAACATTTCAAACATAGCTAACCAGTCAGCACTATAGGTGACCCCCAACTCGGTCAATAACCCCCGAATCCCCATCAAAAGCCCCGTCGTTACCAAAGCTGGAATCAATGGCACCAAGACATCTGACAACGTGCGGACAACTTTTTGGACGGGTGACAGATTCGAATACACATCATCTTTGAAGCCAGCTTTTTCAGCGGAGGCGTCATTGCCCATCTCTGCGGCGAAGGCTTGATACACTTCATTGACTTTTCCTGTTCCAAAAATGAATTGATGCTGTCCCGTGTTGAAAAAATAGCCCTTGCTGCCCTCAACTGCTTCCGCTTTGTCTTTATCTACTAACTGATCGTCTTTCAAAATCAAGCGCAAACGTGTGGCACAGTGTTCAAAGTTTTTGACATTTTCTTTGCCGCCAACAGCTTCTAACACTTGGTCGATCGTTTTTTGTTCCTTCATTTTTCCCACTCCTTTGATCGTCGGTCCATTTGCGGAACCGGTTCTACATTTGCAGATTAACAGAAACCGTTTGCAATTGCAAGCAAAGAAAATAAAAAAACAGAACGCCGCAACTGGACGTTCTGTTTTCTCGAAAAATTTTTGCTTTATTGCTCCTGCTTGTCAAGCTTGGCAGTCGACTGTTTGACCACTAATCGATTCGGTAATTCGATCACTTCAGGAACCTCTTCCCCTTGTGTCAGTTTTTGGATCGTTAAGACGGCATCGATGCCTAATTGGACATAGGGATATTGGGTCGTTGTGATGGTCGGATAGACATAATCCGTCGAATCATAGCCGCCAAATCCGTTCAAGGAAAAGTCTTGCGGCACTTGGTACCCTAGTTCATGGGCGGCTTTTAGTACAGCAACAGCGATATTGTCCGTAGCACAGGCGATGTACGTTGCCGGTTGATCTTTCAAGAACACAAGGGCTTTTTGGTACGTTTCTCTTCTAGAAAAAGACGTTTCGATAAAGTCCACCTTGACGTTGGGGGTTTGTGCCAAGACATCAAGAAAACCTTTCTTCCGCAAGACACCTACCGCATAATCATTTTCGCTGACCCCAACAAATAAATAACGTCGGTGGCCAGCGCTGACTGCATATTCTGCCATGGTTTTGCCCGCTTGATAATCTTCATGGACGATGGAATGAATGCCAGCTAACTGTTGACCTAACAATAAAACAGGCATAGGAACCTCTGCCAGCACCGCTTGCAGCTGCGGTGTGATTTTGCGCGCAAACAGGATCATCCCTGCTACTTTTTGTTTGACTAGCATTTCGATATTTTCTAATTCCCGCTCATCGCTTTGATCAGAGTTGGTGATTAGCATTTGATAGCCGTTTTCCCGTGCCGTCGTATCGATCCCTTTCAACACATCATTTGTCGATGGTGAATTCAGTCGAGGAATGATCACGCCCAGCAATTTCGTGTCTTGGGCTTTCAGCGAACGAGCAAATGTATTAGGACGATAGCCAGTTTCAGCAATGATCTGATCAATTTTTTTGCGCTTTTCTTCACTGATATAGCCATTGTTCAGATAGCGGGAAACCGTACTTTTCGCTACTCCCGCCTTTTCAGCAATGTCCTTGATCGTTGTCATGATTTCCCACCTTTGCATTTTCTTTTATTATAACAATAACTGAAAGAAAAGCGCAGGTTTTGCGTGAAAATTGTTGGGATAGGAGAATTTGGAATGAAGCTTCACTTCAAAGTCATCTTACAATCAATGAATGGTAGAGAAACTAAAACCTCCCTTTACAAGCTATGGCGAAGATCGATCAGATCATTGAGTATATTTTTTAAGCAACACAACGCCCTGATTCGTCAGCAGATAAACCACGAATAGTAAACCCTTATTCGATTCTGAACATTTTTATAGCAAGCGACATATAATAAAAAAACCAGCTAAGCCACGCTTAACTGGTTTTTCATTAGTAGAAATCCTACTTTAACTTTACATTGAAACCCCTCTATCACACATTCAAAATCCACATAAACCCAAGAAAGACAAAGAACAAGCCGTACATGATCGGTGAGACTTCTTTGCCGCGTTTGGCTGCTAACATGGTGATTGGGTAAAAGATAAAGCCCAACGCGATCCCATCTGAGATGCTGTAGGTCAAGGGCATGCCTAATAGAATCAAGAAGGCTGGGATTGCGATTTCCATTTCGTGCCATTTGATTTCTCGCAGCGATTGTGCCATCAGCACGCCTACAACGATCAGAGCTGGTGCCGTCACTTGGGAAGTGACAACGGACAATAATGGTGAAAAGAACAAGCCGAACAAGAAGAAAATTCCCGTCGTCACGGCAGTCAAGCCAGAACGACCGCCCACGGCGATCCCAGCGGAAGATTCCACGTATGCGCCTACTGGTGAGGTACCTAATAAAGAACCAGCGAGCATGGCGGTGGAATCAGAAGCAAGTGCTTTGCCGACCCGTGGCATTTTGTTGTCTTTCATGAAGCCCGCTTGGTTGGCAAGTCCCACCAAGGTGCCTGCGGTATCAAAGAAAGTGACGAGTAAGAAAGTCAGTACTACGACCCACATTTGCAGAGAATTGATGTCTCCTACATGGTTGAGCGCCACTAAGAATGTGGAAGAAATACTTGGTGCAGCAGAAACGATACTGGATGGTGCTTGGATCAAGCCAGTCAAAAGACCTAAAACAGTTGTTGCGGCCATCCCGATAAAAATTCCGCCAGGAACTCGGCGAACCATCAAGACGGCAGTGATCACTAAACCAAAAATCGTCAGCCACGTCGTACCAACACTCAATGAACCTAGCGCCACAAGGGTCGAATCGTCAGAAACGATGATCCCGCCTTCGCTCAATCCCAAAAAGGCGATGAACAGACCGATCCCGCCAGAGATGGCATATTTTAAATCAGCAGGGATCGCATCAATGATCAGCTCCCGTAATTTGAAGATCGTGATCACGATAAAAATCAGTGATGCCACAAACACACCGGCTAATGCTGTTTGCCATGGAACCCCCATTCCAATACAGACTGAATAAGAAAAGAAAGCGTTGATCCCTAATGCGGGTGCTGTAGCGATCGGGTATTTTGCTAAAACCCCCATCAAGATACAGCCCAATGCACTGGCTAACGCCGTTGCTGTAAAGACGGCACCTTCGTCCATCCCAGATGCCCCAAGGACCGTTGGATTGACGAATAAAATATAGGCCATTGAGATAAAGGTGGTAAATCCAGCTAAGATTTCTCGTTTGACCGTTGTTTGTAGGGCATCCAGCCCAAAAAAGGAATTGATTTGATTCTTCATTTTTACTCCTCCAGCAATCAAGCAAAGGTATCACGATTGCTTGATTTTTTATAATGAAAACGACGAAATCAATCATAAACCAACTTTATCTGCAAGTAAATATTATCCGGTTAAAAAAACCAATAAAACGCTTTTTCCAACATCTTACCCTTAGTTGTTTCTAATCCACGTGTAACGACTTCTCATTCACCAATTGCTTCAGCTGTTCCTTGGTGGTGCGCTTGATGGAAAGCTTTGGCAACTCGTTCAACGCAAAGTAATCGCTGTTGGAGGTTTCACTGTTTTTGATGAAGTCCCCTGCCAAAACATCACAGGCAAAGACCAGCTTATAGTATTGAAACACTTGTGGAATGTCTGGTCTTAGATTCGTATCAAAAATTGCTCGCAGCTCCTTGACCTCAACGAGCAAGCCAGTTTCTTCCAGCACTTCTTTTTTGATGTTTTCCCGTGGCGTCAAGCCAATTTCTGCATAGCCTCCTGGCAGTGACCATTCTTTCGTCAGGCTGTCTTCCACCAGCAAGATTTTTTCGTCTTTTTGGATCAATGCTCGTACATCGACTTTGGGCGTAGGATAGCCCTCATTATTTTCTGTTAAAAGGGTCAACGCAGCTGCGTCTTGATCCACGACGGTACTCATCAAATGCAATGCCAACTCTTTGATTTCTTGATAACGTTCCTTATCGTACACATCTTTGCCATAGTACAAACCTGCTTCAGCGATCGATAACAGGCGTTTGTATTGCGCAAAATAATCTTTCATCCATTCCCCGCCTTTTCCATTTCTCTGTTATGCTTCTTATTCTAGAGGAAATCGCCAGTTTTGCAAAAGAAAGTCTTCTGAGACATAAGCAACAATCCGTCTTGCTTTGACAGCTAAACTTCCCCAAAAGCTGAGTCATGAGAACTAGCTCATCAAAAAAAGCAGTTGGCATGTACCTAGACCAGGTATAACGCCAACTGCTTTGCTTATTTACTTAGCTCAATTGCGATTCTCTCGATCAATGGACGATAATCCACTTGCTTGTAATCTTCCACATTGACTTCGATAAGCTCCCCTAACTGAAAGTCATCGTAACGGCGATCGGTGATGATTTGCCGAAACGCTTCTTTGGTTATATGGTTGGTTGCAGCTTGTCTATCTTCCAGCACATCCCCGTAATGGTACCGTTCCATGATAAAACTCAAATGGCGGTCATCCGCACGATCACGTAAGAAGCGTCTTTCCCATAAGGTTTCAAAAGAGGCTGTCAAACGTATAGTCAAGCAGTCATAGCCATAGCTTTGGGCGAGAAAATTCAGCAAGGGCTTCTGCTTTTCACTAAAGGGGTATTCCGAGACCACCAAACGTTTTCCTAAAGACATGTACAAGCCCAATGCCTGATAGTAAAAAGGCCAAACATACTGCTTTTCGATCTGGGCTTTTTCTGCCAATGAATCAAAGCCGAGGGATTCGGCATAGCACTCTTTGATTTCATCCGGCGTAAGTGCGAAAAGATCAGGAAAACGTGTCTTCAACAGATTCAGTAAATAACTTTTTCCGGTTCCAGGGCTGCCTGCCAATAAAACAAGCATCTTTTTGCGTACCATCTATTTGCCGATCGCAGTCGGCGCTTTCGTATTCATGAAAAGGCCGATCTTATGCTTGACGATTTCTTTGATGGCTTCATTGGATGGGATCACGTTGTGGCGCAATGATTTGTTGACTTCCGTTGCCCCAAAATTTTCTTTAGCAATCTTCGTCCAATTCACCAACAATTCAGTACCTACATTAAACTTGCGAATGCCGTTATTGATTAATTCAGGATAATCTTCTTCTTTGACGCCAGTTCCTCCATGAATGACTAGCGGCACGTCTACGACCGCATGGATTTCCTTCAATAACGCAACATTCACTTCGGTTTTTGAGCGGAATTGGCCGTGATTGGTTCCGATAGCGATGGCTAGCGCATCGACGCCAGTAGCAGCGACAAATTCTACCGCATCTTCTGGGCGTGTGAAGACTTTATCGTCTTCTTCCACATGAATGCCCTCTTCTGTGCCGCCGATCGTTCCTAGTTCTCCTTCGACGGACACCCCATGAGCATGAGCGTATTCGACGACTGCGCGCGTTTTCAAAATGTTTTCTTTGAAGGGCAAATGCGAGCCATCATACATCACCGAGCTATAGCCGCTATCAATCGCCGCTTTGATCTCATCGAAATCTCTGGCATGATCCAAATGCAAGACAGCATCCACCAGCTCGTGATCGGCAATCGTTTTGACGACATTGACCAAGACATCATAGCCGATGTATTTCGCCGTATCGATACTTGTTTGAATGATAATGGGTGCCCCCATCTCTTTGGCTGCCCGCAGCATACTTGGCAGCATTTCTAAATTATGGGTATTAAAAGCCCCCACTGTAAAATTCAATGCTTCTGCTGTTTTCGTTACTTCTTTTAACGTTGTATACATCCTTGATACCACCTCGTCTAGTTTAATTGCCGCTGATCGTAAGTTGTTTGGCGATTTGCCGCATTTCTTCCATTTTGTCCATGTAATAGTCGATCTTTGCATCGTCGCCGTTTCGTGCGGCGGCGGCACGCTGAGCATTGTAAAGGGACATCAGTTTTTTGTAGCCGTCCCCGATCGATTTTTTCGCCTGCAAGCTTTTTTCCAATGCGTCGATCGCTTCTTCTGTGCGGGAAAGTTTTGCCTGCGCTAAGCCTAACGCTTCATACAATTTTGCTTGTTCGTCGCTGTCAGTTTCTGCTTGCAACTGACTTTCTAAGTTTCCAATAAGCGCTTCTGCTTCTTGGCTTTCTTCAGCGGTCAAAGGAACCGCTGGTGTTTCTGTGGGCTTTTTTTCTTTTTTGAAAAAAGAAAACATGCGTCTTCCTCCTAGCGATTAAAAGTTTTTCAATAAGGGACTGATGATCCAAGCATATAGCAGGGCTGCCGTGACGGTATCCACATCGGTTGCCGTAGCGTTAACAAAGCCCATTTGATTGAAGATCGTCACAAGTAGGGCTGGCAGTAATGTAATGAAAAAGCCGTGGAAGATCCCTCCGATGATCGCCCCTCGACGTCCACCGACCGCATTGCCGAAGATCCCAGCGGTACCGCCGGCAAAGAAGTTCGTCAGCATCCCTGGCAAGATCATCGCCAAGCCAAAGACTGGTAAAACGAACATGGCAATGACTGTCCCAATCGTTGTAGTAATAAAGCCTAAAATAACTGCATTTGGGCTATATGGGAAGAACACCGGACAATCGAGTGCTGGTTTTGCATCAGGCACCAATTTCATGGCGATCCCACGAAACGCAGGAACGATCTCGCCTAAGAGCAACCGAACGCCTGCTAACAAAACATAGACCCCAACCACGAATTGGATGGCTTGCAAGAAGGCATACATGATATAGTTTTGATCACCAGAGAGCGTAGAAGCAAAGGTTTCTCCAGCAAACAAGACCGTCACGATATACAGTGGAACCATCACGACCATGACAGAAAGATAGGTGTCTTGTAAAAATTCAAAAGAGCGTGGCAGTTTGATGTCTTCGATCGATTTTTTCTTCTCGCCTCTTTCTCCAAACAGATAGGCAACGCCTGCTTCAAAGAGGTAGCCGATCGTACAAAAATGTCCGAGAGCAATGTCGTCTGACCCAGTGACTTTACGGATGATAGGCTGAGCCATCGCTGGCATCGCTACGGCAAAGATCGCTCCAATCAACCCACCGACAAGAATCAAGACAACGCCCCGTAAACCAGCGAAATAGCCAAAAACCGTCGTCATGGTCGCCATCCATAAAATGGCCTGACCCGTTAAGAAAATATATTTCCATTTCGTAAAGCGTGCCAATAAAATATTAAAAACAAAGATGGCTAAAAATGTCAGCGCTATGTCCCGCCCCAAGCCCAACTCATTCATCGCTTGCCCGTTGATGGCTTCGATGGAAGGGATTATGCCTTGCATGTCGAATCCTTCTGTGAAAATCTCGCCGAAATAGGTCAAACTACCGACGATGATGCTAGAACCAGCGCTTAAAACCTGAAAGCCCAATAGCGTCTTCAAACTTCCTGAAATGACTTGACCTGCTGACTTTTTCTGAAGCAGCAGTCCTAACATCGCGATCAAGGCGATCGTGATCGATGCCTGCGTTAAAATATTATCAATAATAAAATTGATGATGCCCATTTTTTCAAACTCCCTTCGTCATGACCCTTCCTTACAGTGCGCCTTTTTCCGTTAATACCGGGGTGATTTTTTCTTCGATTTCTGGTTTTGAAACAATGTTGCGTAAATAAATGATTGCGGTTGTCGGGTCCAAAGCAAACTTTTCAAATTGCGTCCGAAAATTCTCTGCTGTAATGATGATGTCTGGTTTCATTGATACTGCTGATGAGATATCGACATGATCCAATTTCGCCTCCACTCCTAATTTCGTTAAGACATCTTCTGTTGACATCTGAGCCGCAAAGCTGCTGCCAAGACCTGCACCGCATACGAATAAGATCGATAATTTGTTCATGATTTTTTCCCCTTTTCTTTTTTTTTATGAAAATAGCAATGATTGAAAAGCTTCAATCGTGGAACAAGCCAGTAACTGCGTGACTTTTTCTTCATCATTGATCAGTTCGATCAATTCCTTCATGATGGCAAGATGAGAGTAGGAGTCCACCGCAGCCAAGCAAAAAATGATTTTGACGGGGTCCATTTCTGGGTTCCCAAATGCGACTGGCGGCGCCAAGGTGAGGACACTCACACCCAACTGCTGGGCGCCATCTTCTGGTCGTGCATGCGCCAGCGCCAAATGTTTGCCAATGACGATATAAGGACCGTATTCCTCCACCGCCGCAACCATTGCCTCGATATAGCGTTGTTCGATGATCTGTTCTTTTACTAGCGGCTGCGCCGAGCGTTCAATGGCTTCTTCCCAATTTTGAACAGGAACGTTTAATTGAATATGACTAGCGGATAAAACATCTTTTAACATTGGCTGAATCTCCCTTGCATTAATGGCTAATTGATTTTGTTCAAACAAGTGTGTCAATTTGCGATAGGCGGCAGCATCGACCGTCCCGCCACTTTCTTCAATGACTGTAAGCAACTGATTGAAGAACAGCGTGGCATTTTTTTGGTCAAAGGCGATCCGCTTGAACTGTTCATTGTTTTTTAAGAAGCGGCGGATCACTTGGTGATTTTCTTCATTGATGATCGGTGGGATCAGTAATACTGGCTTTTCTCGATAATCGATCTCATAGGTTGAAAAAACTAGATCCACATCGAATTTCGTAATCAAATTGACTTCTTGTGAATTCAAAACTGCCGCAACTTCTACTTCTGGAAACTTCTCCTTGAGGCTGGCTGCCAGCAGATTGCCGGTTGCCATTCCATGGTTACAGACGACGACCGCCTTATAGATCGTAATGATTTCGTGGTTCAATGAACTTAAGGCTGTAGAAAAATGGATCACGAGAAATGTCAGTTCATCTTCTGATAGTGGTTGTCCGACGATCTCTTCGATCGTGGGGGCGAAGCCCTTGACGGCTTGGTAGATTTGTCCATAATTTTTGCGAACAGTCTCTTTGATCGGATTGGGGACTTGAATGCCGCTTTTGGCTCGAACGATCAGCGCGGCCATATGTTTATACAATCCCTCTAACAACTCTTCTTCCTTTTTACTAAAAGGGATCTTGGTTTGGCATTCCACAAATTGGATCAGCTGCAGCGACAAGAGTTGCGCATGCGCCCATTCGATGGAATTGGACAAATCTTTAAAATTCAGTGATTCGATGATGAAAGAAAGATAGTTGACTTCGATTTCTGGTGGCTCGATCGAAAAGGTTTCAGCGATCGCCTGGATATAGGCTGACCCTTGGAGCGGATTGCTGGAAGTAGACCAGTTCATGCGTGTGATAAATTCCTTCATTCTGATGCGCATCAGCCAAATGGCGGTAAACAATAAGATTTGGCTGCTATACAACTCATTTTGATTTGGCGGCAACACTGCTTGCATCACTTGTTGGATCTGTTTGATTGCTTTTTGCGGCAAATAGCGATAAAGCAATTTCGTAAAGACTAAATCTGGGGTCTGTTTATCAAGTGGCAGCCTACCGATCCGCTGATTGATGATGTCAAAAATCATCGTCCGAATCGCTCGTTCCGATCCATTCAACCGCAATCCTTTTTTTCCTAGACTAATGATCTCAATGCCATACTTATTGATGTCCGCCCGCAAACGGCGCATGTCTTCATCCATGCTGCTTTTCGATATCTGGTACGCTTCTTCTTTTTTATTCAACACCAGGATCTCTTTTGAAAATGTCAGATGCAGTAGCAGATCAAAACTCCGCTCTTCACGGGTCATATATTCCGACTGTTGTGCCTGTAATGCCTGCCAAACAATGGCTTGCTGCTTCGAGGTCAGTTTCAAAAGGATGCCCTTTCCTCGAAGGGTTTGGATCGGTCCGATGTGTAAGTCAGCAAGAAACGTGTTGATCTCATTCAAATCATTGCGGATCGTCCGCCCACTGGCTGCGGTCTCTTCTGCCAGTTGCTCGATGGATAGTGGATAATCAGTCACCAACAGGCGATGCAAAACATCTACGATTCGTTTTTTCACAACTTTCTCTCCTTCTCTGATTTGAGTATATGATTTCGCTTACAACAAAAAAAGTAGATGTTTCTGCCACTTTAGTTTGCAAAAATGTAAACGCTTCTATTTCAAAATAGGAACCTTTGCTCGATTATTTCACATTTCCCTTCTTTTTCCTATCCAATGGAGAAAACGTTTAGCTAGAGGATCAGATGCAAAAAAAGCAAGAGCAGCTGCTCTTGCTTATCGATGATGGTGCATGCTATTGTGTTTGATCCGTCGTGTCTTCTGGCTTATTTCCCAGCGCTTGCTCCATTTGCTTTACTGCCCAATCCATTAGAAAGATCAACAGCATTGCCAGCACGCTGCCAATCAATGCCCCTGAAAAACGCAATGGGATCAATTTCAGTGGCGTAAAACTAGTACCGATCGTCATTAACAGCAGGACTTGTGGGTTGGTAAAGAAATTAGCAACGGTATAATTGACTGGCATAAAAAACTCCGTCAATATGTTTAGAATGATCAATACCACTGCGATCGCTTCAAGGGGCATATGCAAGGACATCAATAAGAAACCCAGCAGCAGCCCTACGATTCCTCCCAGTACCCTGCCGATCGTGCGATTTTTGATTTTTTCCATATGTTCCCCTGCCAAGACGGCAGCAGCGGAAATCAAGATCCAATACCCGTTGCTGTCCCGCAACAGATAGGCAATGTAGGTGGCAATAAACAAGATCAAAGAAAAGTGCAACGCCTTGATAACCATTTCTGGTTGCTGAGATAATGCCAGCGGATATTTCTCGTGCAAGCTCAGTTGTTGAAAGGCCGTTTTTTCTTCTTTCAACGGTAGCTGTTCAGCTAACGAAATCACCAGTCCAGCAAGCAGCGAGCCTGCGATGCCATAAAGCAAATAGGAACTGTGGTGCAAGATCTCTCCAAGGTGCGCGGCGTGAAAATTAAAGCCGGTGGCATAAAGCATCAACACGAAGAAATAATCCGGCTTGGGGATCCGCATCACTTTTGACAACAAAAACGCAGAAAACGATAACGCACCAATAATAAAAGGCGCGCTCCAAGGAATCAGTGCTGTCCCAGCACCTAAAATAAAGGCTAGCAGTAGCGCCGCACCGTGGGTCAAAATGGCGCGCAGATTATAAAACAGGGACCGATGTTGAAAAGCTAAGTATGAAAAAGCCCCCATCGCCCCCACAGAACTTATCAAAGGGTCCTGAACAAGAATCCCTATAAATAAAGGAACCGCCATCGCAAACCCTGATCCTAATGGACGCAAGACTTTTCGTTTGTCTTTCATGCAATTCCTCCTATCAAAAAAATATGTACGATGATACAGCGTTTTATAAACAACGTCCTAAACTAGTATACGGAGCAAAAGATGAATATGCAAATTTTTTTCAGAAACTTTTCGATATAATCGTAGCGATGTTTTCTTAATCAAATCATACGCTGGCACAAAACAGCCCTTAGCAATAAAAAAAGAGAAGCATTCGCTTGGCAATAGACTACAAGCGAATCTCTCTACTTTTCGTCAAAATATTCTTCAATGAAGTGCTGGTCATTGTATCTACTATTAGTATCGCGCAGCATTCACCCGTTTGAATAACACTTGATGCACTCAATCAGCTAGTAACTCACCCTAGTGACCACATGGACAGACTCTTGACACACCAACACGAGTCATTGCCTTTGCTGCTGGTGTCTGGCGCGAATATGTCTCTCAATAGATAATTGAAACACTAAAGCACCGAAAACGGCGTCTTCGGTGCTGACCAATTTCCTTTTGTTTACTGCAAACGCCATTGAATAATTGGTTTGACAACAAGGATTGCTCTTTAATCCTGTAAAATCGCCGTTTTCAAGCACTTCGATTAATCATAAAAAAGCTGACAGGGATGACTGCTTTTTCAACCAACTGGCAAGAATCATCGGTTGCTTCTCTGCTTTAATTTTTCTTGGAAAAATCACCTTTTGCGATGGCTTTGTCCGTACAATAGTGGCCTTTGCCATGGGTCTGACGGACCTCTGCCAATTTTTCTTGGATCATCTCGAGGATCACCATGAGGTTGTCTTCATTGGCAACAAAGTCCAATTGATCCCCATCGATTTGCATTTTCGGACAAACGTCAAAGTTTTCATACCATTCATCATATCGCTGATTCAATTCTTTGTAATAGTCGTACAATGTCGGATCATTGGCAATTTGTTCATAGGAACGGCCACGTTTATTGATCCGTTCGATCATCGTATCCAAGGAAACTTTAATATGAACCATTAGATCTGGATGTTTCAACGGCGCCGATTCTTCCAATTCCCGTAGCATCGTGTTCAACAGGTTATCGTATTGTTCGACCTCCATCGGTGCGATTCGACCTAGATCAGCATTTAGATGAAACATCAAACTGTCCTCATAGATGGAGCGATCAATGACATTGTCATCATTCGACAACGCTTCCCGCATCCCTAAAAAACTTTTGTTTAAGAAAAAAATCTGCAATAAAAAGGCGTATCGTTCTGGATTGGAATAAAACAATGGCAGAACATCGTTGTCCTCCACGTTTTCATAAAAAGGCTTCGACGCCATTTCCTTCGATAAAAAATCAGTCAAACTGCTTTTTCCTGCCCCGATCGTACCTGCGATTAATAACACATTCATCCATCCTTTATTAAATATAGTCACCGACAAATGCTCGGTGCGCCATCGCTTCAAAATCATACGCTGTTCGTGCCGCCAAATCAGTCAAATACGCTTGTACCGACTCCGTCAACATCAGATTGACCGCCGCGGCTTTTTCCTGAAAAGCGATCACTGGTTTATTTCGTACGTGTGCTGCACCGATTTCAAAGGCTGTTCCCGGATCGGTGATCCCTTCATGGTCATCCAAAACGGCAACGACGACGTCGGCTCGTGTCAATTCCAGCATGTCTTTTTCAAAAATTTCTCTCGCCCATTCTGGTGTATTGGGTTCAGATGAACCTTCTTGATACAAGCGCGGCGAATAGATCGCCAAGGGCTGCGGGTTTTCCGCTAAACTGCTTTCTAGTGTTTGAGTCGTGCGACTTGTTCGTTTGAAAAAAACGGTCCAGCTAAATAGACATGCTTCATCCTGCCAAGCACTCCTTTCCTGACCCCTTCGCCGCCAATCGTTGGATCAACGACTCAACGTCAGATAGGAAAAAGAGCGTTTCCGGCAGTTCAGCCCAAGCTCCAAACGTTGTCAGCAGCGGCTTCAGTCCATCCTTCAAGCCTTCGTTCATTAACACACCGATCGGCTTGACTGACAATGGCCCAAGAGTCATAAAAGAGCATACTGATGACAACTCCTCTAGTGTACCAAATCCACCAGGTAATACAAGGTAGGCATCGCTCATTTCCAACAATTGTTGCGTTTGTTCCTCCCTCGTATCCGTATAGAACTCGGTGTATGTGCTTGATCCAGTGATGATTGGCGGCAAATCTTCTGCAAAGGAACCTGATGGATAGATCCCCGTCACTGCGCCTTCTTTTTCAAAGACCCCTTTCACGATCTCCCTCATCAAGCCAGCCAAAGGGCCGCAATAAACCAACTCGATGTGATTTTTTGCTAAGGCATTGCCGATGGCACGAGCGGTCTTTGCTAACTTTTTCTCATTTTCTAAACGGGTGCCGCAACATACAGTTACTCTCAAAAAGAACAGCTCCTTCTTCACTACACCTGCTATTTTACACAATCTCTTAAAAAAGTAAATACTACATATTGTGCTTCATTTAGATGAAAATCGATCTATTCACTATATATTGTATATCGCCATTTACATCTTTTCGCTTTCCCTTAAACCTTACAAACCTTGAAAATAGCAGCCAAGAACAAACAGAACCAGCTTTCATCGATTGCCTCAGCCCTCTTTCATCCCACATAAAAAAACACGATGCAGCTAGGATCGTGTTTTTTTATCCATCACTTTTTTTCTCTTGTCCAAACAAAATTCAGCAAAAAACTGTATAAAAAAATTATTTTTCGTCGGTGGCTGCTTTCAGCTTTTTCAAATCCTCTTGCTCGACAAAAAAAAGTCACTTCTCCTGTTTCTAAATCGACAGATGCTTTGACTTCAACCCCTCGTGGGAAAAACTTGCTGGCATCGGTCTCGATTTTCAAACGCATCGTTCCGTCTTTCAATCCAGCACCATAGGTCATCGTACGAAAGTTCTTTTTCATTCCTGCTCGCTCCTTTTTTAATAGCTCATCGACGCTGCACCCATAAAGGGTACTCAGTTTCAATAAATTCAAACTGTCTGGTACCGTCTTGCCGGTTTCCCAATTTGAGATCGATGTGCGGGTCACTAAAATTTTTGTTGCTACTTCTTCTTGGCTCATTTGCTGTGTGACTCGATGGTTCTTTAATGCTTCCCCAATCGTCATCTTGGCCTCCTTCTTCTACCTTAACGCAGACCTGCTGTGGTTTCTGCTCAAATCCATTGATATTACGGCTTTGTCAAACAGTTTTGACAGGATTTTCTTAAACGAACTCTCCGTGATAGTGGTTTTCTTTCTATCATAGATGAAAAAAGAATAAATGACTAGAAAATGATTTTTTTATTTCGACTATATTACGATAAAAAAAGTAGCACGAATAAATCGTACTACTTGAGAAAACATGACCTGTTACTAACGGTGGATCGTCACTTCTTTTTTGACTTCTACGGTGATGCGGCCATTTTTGATGACCATCAAACGTTCAGGAATATCGATCAGCACATCGGCTTTTCTTTGGGTATCTAAAAGAATCAAATCTGCGCGGTTGCCAACAGCGATTCCATAGTCTTTGATATTTAATGCTTTAGCGGTATTGGTCGTGATCATTGGCAAGACCGTCGGCAGGTCATCGGCGCCGCCTAAATGCGCCACTGGCACAGCCAACATAGCAATTTGAATCAAATCACCGTTGCCATATGGTGTAAAGGCGTTACGGATATTGTTGCTGCCTAAACAGATATTCACACCAGCATCACGTAATTTGCGAATCGGCGTCACGGCACGGCGAACGTTGTAGGCATCGTTTCTGGCACCTAAGTGCAAGTCGGTCGCAGGCAACGGCATCACATTGATTTGGGCTTTGACCATCAAATCGATGACTTCTGCCAGCTGATCAGGTTCCATGGCATGCAGTGCAGTCAAATGTCCTACTGATACCCGACCTTGATAG
Organism: Enterococcus sp. OL5; assembly: GCF_006491895.1. Lineage (NCBI taxonomy): Bacteria > Bacillati > Bacillota > Bacilli > Lactobacillales > Enterococcaceae > Enterococcus > Enterococcus sp. OL5. Next base: position 94,789 of record NZ_VHIL01000007.1, on the reverse strand, counting down.
CCTTCTGCGATGGTTTTTTCACACAGATAGACGATCGATGTATCGTCTGCTTCGTCGGCAAAATCTTGATGCAAGTCAATGTCTTTGTCAAATCGCTTGGCGATCTCAAAGATCAAGTCGATGTGCTCATTGGCTGGCGCATCATTGTAAGGAATGCCGCCAACGACATCGGCGCCTTTCTCCATCGCTTCGATCATCATTTTATCCGTCCCGGGTGCTTTAAAAATCCCTTCTTGCGGAAAGGCAACGACCTGGATATCGATCAAGTCGCGGTATTCTTCTTTTAAGCGCATGATGGTGTCAAACCCTGTGAAGCCTTGTGCTGGATCAAATTCGGCATGGGTGCGCACAGCAGTCGTGCCGTGTACGATCAGCATTTCTAATGCGCGTTTCGCCCGATCATAAATGTCTTCTTCGGTAAAGGTCGGTTTCAGCTTTGCCGTAACTTGGATCGCTTCTTGCAACGTACCTGAATTATTGGGTTCACGATCGGCGATCAACGCTTTGTCTAAGTGGATATGGCTTTCGATCAATCCAGGGATCACCACTTTGCCTTTCGCCTCAATCGTTTTTGCTGCTGATTCTTCAATGTTGGGTGCAACTGCGATGATTTTTCCTTCTGAAATTGCAATGTCTACTAATTCTGCATCGTCTTCAAGACGTGCTTGCTTGATCAATAAATCCATGTTTTCCTCCTATCCATCAGCCAAACACTAAGCCGATGACTAATAATAATACGGCTGCTAAACTCAACCACTTCACGTTTCCTTTGACTACATCCAGAATCGGAATTTGGAAACCAGAAGATAAAGCTTGCATCGTAATGTTGACGAAACTCATTTGACTGCCGAGGCCAACCCCCATCGTTACAAAGCCAAGAGCTAAGACTGGGAAGCCTAATGAAACGGCAACTGGTAGCACTAGTGTTAAAACGGAGCCGACATAGGCACCCGCGGGAATCCCAATCAAGACACCCGTCAAGATCGCCACGGGAACGACGATTGCTGCGGGGGCATTTTGTGCCGCACCGGCAATAACAGCAAACGTCCCGGTTTCAGCGATCACGTTGATGAAGGCTAAAAAGATCCCCACTTGGAACAAGCGGGTCAAAATATACGTCGATCCGTCCACCATCGCTTCCACCGATTGATTCATCGAAAAGTCGGTACAAACAAAAATCAACGCCAACGTGACCACCATATAAACTAGCGGTGTAAAGAGGACAAAGCCGATCAGGTCATTGATCAACGGACCAAAGATGACCGCAAAAAGCAAGAAAATCGCAGGCAGTGTCGTTTTGAACAACTCGCCATTGCTTTTGTTCTCATACTCTTGATTGGCTGATTCTTTGAAGCCCAGATGACGACGCTTGGTCCCAAAGAATGCCAATAAAATCGCCAAACCAACGAATAACAACCAGAATGGGCGCATTTGATCGACGTAAGAAGCGACACTAAAGCCGCCTAGTTCAGACACGATACTAGATTCCAAAGAGGCAGGAGAAGTCGTAAAGGAGACAGCTGCCGCTAACGACATCGCTGCGATCAATTCGGGTACCACCCCAACTGCCGCAAATGCTAACGGTGCGATCACCATCGCACTCCCGCCGCCGATCCCGGACATATAAGTCGCTGCTGCCAATAAAATGACAATAAACCCTGCCACATATTCCACTTTTCCTTTGGTCCCTCTTTTGGCTAAGGTTAAGGCTGCCGTATAACTACCGGCTTTGAAGACCGCCATCGCTACAGCGGAATTGATGATTGGCACCGTAATACTTAACATCGTCGGAATAGCTTCCAACAGTTGCGAATTGGCTTCAGCTAAACTGATCCCGCCAATAATCATCGCCAATATCCCAGCAATCAAGCCAGCAATGATCATATCTACTTTTTTAAAGAGTAAAACCAGTACTAACACTAACGGAATCAGTACTAAAAATGCTTTGACTCCAGTTGGTGCAACGATCTCATTGATCGCTTCTGCCGCAAACACTGTTCTTTCTGAAAAGATAAAAAGAATGAGAGCCATAAACAGTGAGACGAACGTTCCCTTTTTTTTCATCACATTTCTCCTAACTTATATGAATCTTCATATAATAAATGTTGTGTTGCTATGGGGTGTTGCTGATTGATTTTTCCGCTGATTTTTCTCTGGTGTTTCCCACCTTCTTTCCTCGAAGAAAGGAACCAAGCAAAAGACACCTGCTTTTTCGACCTTTTTCGCCACTTTTTCTTTCTCTATTATAATTCTTGTTGTTAACGCTTTCTTTGGACATTATTCTAAAATAAATCTTCGTTTTTTATCCAATTGGCTAAACGCGCAGAAAAAAGCGCGGCCTGTGGAGAAAAGAGCCTTCATTTGATCCTCTGGCCTTTTCTCGGAGCCCCGCTTTTTTGATGTATCTTCTGCCTATGATCGTTTTTTCCCTCGGTTTGTCCAGCGTTTCAGTTTATAAAAAAGCATCAGTTGCTTGCGCGCTCGCTTGATCCGCTGGTAGCGCTTGGGCTGCTTCTTGTAAAATGCTTGATGGTAGTTTTCCGCTGGCCAAAACTGCGTGGCCTTGCGGATCTCGGTCACGATGGGTTGCTGATAATAACCAGATTGTGCTAGTTCCTTTTTGGCTCGTTGCGCAAGCACTTCCTGCTCAGCAGTCGTATAGAAAATGATTGGGCGATAAAAATTGCCGCGATCTTGAAATTGTCCGAAAGCATCTGTCGGGTCTGTCACTTGCCAATATAACTGCAACAAGTCCTGATAGGTGATGATTTTGGGATCAAAAATGATCTCTACTGCTTCGACATGCCCTGTTGTTCCACTTAGTACTTGATCATACGTCGGATTCGGGACTGTTCCCCCGGTATACCCCGACAAGACGGAAAGAATACCCGGCTGGTCTTCAAAAGGCTCTACCATACACCAAAAGCAGCCGCCAGCAAAAATAGCCACTTCTTGTGCTTTTCCACCTGTTTCGGTTGGCTCCACGGAAACTTCTGCTGGTTGGGCTTTGCTTGTTTCTTCATTCCTTGCCTTTTTCGGTGCCGACTGGCTGATTGTTTGATAAAACTCTGCGACATTCGGGGTCAGATTGTTTCTCAGTGCCAAAGGACGCAACGACGCTTCTAGTTTTTCCAAAACCCGTCTGGTCTGTTGGTCTTCAAGGCTATTTGACGATTCTTTTTCGTGTTTGCCTGCTTTTTGTTTGGTCGCCAGCTGAGTTTCCAGTGTATTTTTGCTTGCACCAGTTGTTCTCGTTCCCACTGTCTCGTGCCAGGATGCAAGATCAAATTATAGATTTCTGACAGCCATGCCATCGTTGTTTGCTTCATCACCATTGCCCCTTTGCCTCATGAAGGAGCGGCTCTCGCTCCTTGTTTGGTTGCACTGTACCATAGTTTCGCCGATTCGCCCAATTTGATGCCCAAAAAACGTTCGAGAGAAGTCCTCGAACGTTTTTGGCTTTTGTATGGGTTGGTTCTTATTCATCCTCTGAGGGATCAGCTCAGTATCATTGGTGGGTACGCAACTGGGCATTCATTTTTTTTAGAAACATTGAAGCGGAATGAGATAGGATCGCCAATTTCAAAGAGTGATCAAGAACCACTCAATGCAAATGAACCTTTGCCTTTTTTGGTAAATACGCAATTTTTCTACAATCCGTTTAAATAGTCATCGGTTTTCATCACCGTAGAGAAAGTTTCCAACGCCGATAAAAACGCTCGTTGAACAGCTTCCGCAGGAATTTCGTGTGCTTCAAATGTTAATGCTTTCGTTGCCGTGGCATCAGAAATCAGTATGGGCTGATAACCGAGTTCTTTGCTAGCTCTTGTGGTTGAATCGATGCACATATGCGTCATCATCCCAGTGATGATAACTTGTTGGACACCTAAAGAGTCTAACGTTTCTTTTAAATTTGTTTCAATGAAGGAGTTAGGAAAGTGCTTTTCGACAATAATAGAAGAATGCGTTGTTTTTAACTGTTCATGCAGCAGTACGCCTTTGGTCCCTCGTTCAAAAAAATCAGCTGCTTCTTGATCGTTGATGTGTTGGATATAGATGATCGGGAGTTGCTTTTCGATAAAAGTCGCTTCTAGTTTATTTATGTTTGCAAGCGCCTGTTCAGGGGAATGAAGGGCCATTCTTCCTTCTTTAAAATAGTCATTTTGGACATCAATAATTACTAAAGCTTTTTTCATAGAATCACCATTTCTTTTCTTATTTGTTATAATCCAGTATAAATACATATGACCGTACAACAAAGCGTCTCTTGAAAAAGATAAAGTCAATTTACTTTCATTATGAAAGGAGGAACCCTTATGGACATCATCGATGAACAAATCCTAGCTATCCTGAAACAAAACAGCAAATTATCGAACAAAGAAATCGGCGAAATGGTCCACCTGACAGGACAAGCCGTGGGCAATCGGATCTTGAAATTGCAAGATGAGGGAATCATTCAGCGATTTAGTATTGTAGTAAACTACCCAAGTACGCAATACATCCGGTTTTTTATGGATTCAAATCGCTATACAGCTTTTGAAGCCTTCGTGAATCAATACAAAGAAATTGAGGTCTTTCATAAAGTTTCAGGTCAAGCTTGTTATCTCTTGGTCAGTCATTTTACAGATGTAACCTTCCCTTTATTTATAGAGAGTCTCTCAAACTGGGGCAGGTATAGTGTAGAAACCTTTGTTGCTGACAAACTCAATCATGGGGATGCTTGATTTTAACCGCTTGCTGAAGGGTTGTTGAATAAAGCTTTCACTGAAGCGGTAAGAGGGATAAGAAAAAGGGGCAAAACGATTTGAATTTTTTCCTTTTAAATGAATTGTTCGAAATTCATTGTCCTAATCATATTAATTAAACTTGAGAAAGCAAAAAGCGAATCAAGTGTGGATTCGCTTTTTGCTTTCATCTAAGATAGTAAAAAATATTGATAATTTTTGCGAGAACTTATTTAACACTTGTACCTTGAGTGTTAACATATCCAATCCATGTATTTGTATTATCATATAAGGAATAGAAGGTCTTTCCATTTCCTAATGTATATTTTACTTTAGCAGTGTAACTATTACCATACAACTGACCTGCTTCGAATTTTTTACTAGTCCAATATAAATTGTTCCACATAGGATAGTTTTTGCTAGTAATCTGTACTTCTATGTTAATATTTTCAGTTCTTAAATCTTCAGTAGCATCAGAATTAATATAACCTATCCAAGTGTCGCCTTGATATATAGAATAAAATATCTTTCCATTTGACAGAGTATATTTATATTTTGCTTTATAGACCAAACCACTCGAATAATTTTCTGTACTTCCTAATTTACTCGTCCAATATAGGTTTCCCCAAATCGGATAATTCTTCGTCGCACTGACAAATTTATCAATATTTTCAGCCTTTAAATCAATAACCGCTTCAGCATTGATATAACCGAACCATTGATCACCACGATAGAGAGAATAAAACTTTTTACCATTTGTCAAAGTATAACTAACAGATGCATAGTACACTGGATTATCGGCGAAATCAGCAGTATCACCTAGTTTACTAGTCCAATAGAGATTTCCCCATCTTGGATAATTTTTAGTTGCCATAATATTTTTATTCTCGCTTGTAGCGGTTAATTCTTCAACTGCTACAGTATTAATAAATCCTACAAAGGAATCTCCACGATATAGTTCATAAAACGTTCTACCATCACTAAAAGAGATTTGATTTTTCGCATAATAAACTAAACCATCTTGAAAATTAGAAGTATTTCCATTTTGAGAAGTAAATTCCAAGTTGTTCCATAGTGGATAATTACTGACCGCCATAACCGTTTTTCCATAAGACACTGTTTGGTATTCTGATAGATCCATCCGGATGGCAAATGATGGATAGAAACTGTCCCAGATTGGAGATAATTCAACCGTTCTTCCAAAAGTTGGAGCATGAATATACTGATTATTTCCAATATAAATGGCAGTATGACTCGTTTTCCCTCTACTTCCCCAAAAAAGTAAGTCACCTGGTTTAGCCTCAGAGATAGGAATTTGCTTTCCAGCATACTCTTGCTCCCACGTCAATTTTCCGACATCTTTTCCTGTAACTTGATTAAAAACATAATAAACTAAGCCAGAACAATCAAATTTGTCAGGTCCCAATCTATCAGGATTTGTTTGAGTATATGGTTTACCTATATGTTTTTTTGCTTCTGCTACAATTTGCTCTCTTTGACTCAGATTACCGCCTGATAATGAACGAGATACGACCTCTCTTGTTAGTTGATTATTTTGAGAATTAATTTCATTGATGAATTCTACATATTCTTCATATGTCATAACTGAACTACGATTATCCTTTGAATAGTCTTCAAAAGTCACCTGCCCATCGTCAAACTCATCTGCTTGTACAGATTGGAATGTGAAATTATGAACAAAAAAACAACCAATTCCTAATAATAAAATACCCCATACACGTTTTTTCACTTTATCTCTCCTTTATATTTTTATCTTAAAAGTATATCACGGTTTTTTCAGTAAATAAAGGCTGTAAAGAGATAAATATAGATGAATAAAAACTTCTAAATTTAACGATTCTGATTTTTCCGAGAATTTTTTTCGTTCTCTCAAAACTATGACGATATTTTAAAAAGTAAATAACAAAAAAATAATTCGGTACTGACTCTTCTTATATCCAGCTTTTATATCTTTTAATGTTTACTCCAAAAAGCTTCTACTGGAAGTAGTTTGATTGTTTCATAATCATTTCCTAAAAAGACCTACTTTTCTTCCTATTTGAATGTGCTATACCCTAGCTTCGCAACCTCGACAAGTAAATGCAAAAAATCGTTCGTGTAGAAACACTCGAACGATTTTCGTATTTTCTTCTATTCTATCGGCCTTGTGTTGACGTTTCTTCCTTTTGCAACGTCATGATGACTGGACCTTCTTTGGTGATGGCGATCGAATGTTCATATTGGGCACAATAGCTGCCGTCAATCGTGCGTTCTGTCCAGCCGTTCGGGTCCATCTTCATGCGCCAAGTACCGGTCGTGATCATCGGTTCGATGGTGATCGTCATGCCCTCTTTCAACCGAATTCCTTTGCCAGGCAAGCCGAAGTGAGGAAAGAATGGTTCTTCATGAATGGTTGGGCCAATGCCGTGAGCAATAAAGTCCCGCACGACACCATACCCTTTTTCTTCAGCGAAGCTTTGGATCGCATAACCAATATCGCCGACCCGGTTGCCAACTTGTGCTTGCTCGATACCTTTCATTAAGGCTTCTTTCGTTACTTCCATCAGTGCTTGATGTTCTGGTGAAATCTCTCCTACCGCATACGTCCAACAGCTGTCAGAGATTGCCCCTTTGTAATCGACACAAAAATCGACTTTGACGACATCGCCTGATTTTAAAACATATTCTGAAGGGAAACCATGACAAATCTCTTCATTGACACTGATACACGTCGCAAATTCATAGCCTTCAAACCCGATTTGCGCTGCTGTTGCCCCTGCAGCTTCTATCTGTTGATGGACAAAGGCGTTGATTTGGTTCGTAGTGATACCGGGAACGATTTTTTCCCGTAGCTGTTCGTGAATACTTGCCAAGATACGACCAGAAGTTTTCATTTGTTCGATCTCTCGTGGGGATTTTAATGTGATCAATAGATGATCTCCTTTCCTTAAATAGCCATTACCCTGTTTCTTTTAATAATACACCTCATCTAGAAATAAGCCATGAGAAGGCACTGTTTCACCAGCTGCTTGTCGTACTTTATCGGCTAACACTTGATCGATCACTTCTGGTGGCAGTGTGCCATCGCCAATGGCAATCAGTGTGCCTGTCAAGATTCGGACCATTTTATGCAAAAAGCCGTTGCCTTTGAAGGTAAACCGCAATAGGTCGCCTTCTGGTGTGATGGTGATTTCATCGATCGTGCGCACCGTTGATTTTTTTGATTTTTTCAATGCAGAAAAGCCGATAAAATCATGGGTGCCGATCAACTTCTCAGCCGCTTGCTGCATTTTTTTCAAATCAAGGGGCTGCGGGCAATGAAAACTAGTATTGCGAGCAAAGACTGATGGGATCGCGTTGTTCCAAACATAATATCTGTATTGCTTGCCTTTGGCATGATAGCGTGAATGGAAGCGTTCAGGGACTTCTTCAATCTTGTTGACGACGATGTCTTGCGGCAAATAGCGGTTAAAGAACTGCTGCATCTCTGGCAAACTCATTTGATGGGCCGTTTTGAAATTCGCCACTTGTCCTCGAGCATGCGTGCCCGCATCGGTTCTGCCAGAACCCACAACCTCAATTTCTTCTCCCGTCAATAATTTGATGACTCCTTCAACTTTTTCTTGGATCGTTTTTTCAGAATCTCCTAGTCGTTGCCACCCTAAGTAGCGTTTGCCGTCATATTCAATCGTTAATTTGATGTTTCGCATGGTTGTTGCTCCTTTTTACCGGTAGTACCGGTGGATAATTTTTTCTATTCTATTGCTTGAGATATTTACTTATGATAAGGTGCCCCCGTATTGATTCGATACGCGCGATAAATCTGCTCCAATAAGATCAGTTTCATGAGTTGGTGCGGGTAGGTCATTTTGCCAAAGGAGATTTTGGCATCACTGCGAGTCATGACTTCTTGGCTTAAGCCTAGGGAACCGCCGATGACGAAGGTCAGTTGGCTTTTTCCTTGGATGCCGAGTTGATCGATTTGTTTGGCGAAGGCTTCGCTGGTGGGATTGGTGCCTTCGATTGCTAAGGCAAAGACATATTCGGTGTCTTTGATTTTGGCTAAAATGCGCTGGCCTTCTTTTTCTTTGATTTGCAGCATTTGAGCTTCACTCAAGGTTTCTGGTGCTTTTTCATCTGGTACTTCGACAAACTCAAGCTTTGCGTATGCCCCCAATCGTTTGGCGTACTCGTTGATTCCTTGAACGAGGTACTTTTCTTTTAGTTTTCCTACTGTGACGATTTTGATTTTCATAGGTTCCTCCTCGTTATCCCCTTATTTTATGAAAATGTGGATAATGCTATCCACAACCTTTTACACACTTTGACTTTCTTTGAAATTCTTCTATCTTATCTATAAAACTGTGACACTTCAACGATTTCTTCATCCACCCAACCAACCCCATCAAGATTGTCCACACACTGTGGATAAAAAAACCTTTGATTCTCCCCAGATTTCTCTGCTATTTTTATTCAAAAATGAACGGGTTTTGCGAAGAAAATTTCATCGTTTGAAACAGATTCTTACGCAACTTCTTCATATTTTTTTCAAAATCTCTTAGTAGACTAATCTCAGATAGAAGGAATATACTGATTATAACGAATTATTCATTAAGGGGGAAATAGTAATGGCAAGAAAATATGTCACACCAGGTAAGAAAACTTCTCCTGGTTTATTAAAACGATTAGGTATTGGGATTTTAGGCGGTATGGTCGGCGGTTTATTGACCTTCGGCGGTCTGTATTTGGCAATGGGTTCATCTTTGACTTCAACATCAGAAACTACGACCAACAGCGGGGTCCAAGATTCTAACGGACAAACACAGGTATCCAATGTAAAACTAGACGTGACTAGCGATGTCACGAAAGCAGTTGAAAAAGTACAAGATTCTGTCGTTTCCATCATTAATCTACAACAAAGTCAAAGCAACGATTGGAACAGCCTCTTTGGTCAGCAAGGTGGACAAAGTGAAGGCGATAGCCAAAGCGAAGACGACAGCGCCTTAGAAGCTTCTTCTGAAGGTAGTGGTGTCATCTACAAAATTGATGGCGACGATGCCTATGTCGTAACCAACAACCACGTAGTTGAAGGTCAAGATGGTTTGGAAGTTGTCTTAGCAGATGGTACAAAAGTCAAAGCTGAATTGGTAGGTACCGATTCTTACACAGACTTAGCCGTCTTAAAAATCTCTTCTGAAAAAGTTACAACTGCCGCAACATTTGGCGATTCAAGTGCCTTGAAAGTCGGCGAACCAGCAATCGCGATCGGTTCTCCTCTAGGCTCTGACTATGCAAACTCTGTGACACAAGGGATCGTGTCTTCCTTGAATCGTCAAGTAACAAGCCAAAACGAGTCTGGTGGTACGATCAGTATCAATGCGATCCAAACGGATGCTGCGATCAACCCAGGGAACTCAGGTGGTCCACTGATCAACGTTGATGGTCAAGTGATTGGGATCAACTCAAGTAAAATCGCCAGCACCTCTGGTTCTGCTTCAGGCGTTAGTGTCGAAGGAATGGGCTTTGCGATCCCAAGTAACGATGTCGTTGAAATCATCAATCAACTAGAAGCAGACGGCAAAGTGGTCCGCCCTGCACTAGGGATCCAAACGATCGATTTAGGTTCCATCACATCACAACAACAAGAACAAATCTTGAAAGTTCCTTCATCCGTAACTTCAGGCGTTGTGATCTACTCAGTCAACAATGCAACTCCAGCAGAACAAGCAGGATTGCAACAATATGACGTTATCACGAAGATCGATGATACAGAAGTCAGCACCACAACTGATCTGCAATCTGCGTTGTACAAACACAAAGTCGGTGACACAATCACTGTAACCTTCTATCGTGGCGATGAAGAAAAAACAGCAGAAGTAAAACTTTCCGTTGATACATCGATCAACGAACAATCAACAGACAGCAGCAACTAAGCAGCCAATCACCAAAACCAATCGAAACAATCAAAAAATGAACTGCCGCAAAAACAGGAAGCGGCAGTTCATTTTTTTAGGCTTTACCGACCGGAAAAGCTTCACCTACAACGGCATCTTGAGGCAGCTCAAGGATGCCTTTTTTCATTGGTGCACCTTCTAAATGTAGTTCTTTAGCAGAGCAGATCATTCCGAAGCTTTCTACGCCACGAAGCGTCCCCGGCCAAATCATCAAGCCATCCGGCATCATTGCGCCAGGTTTAGCGACAACGACTTTCAAGCCTTTACGGATATTGGCAGCGCCACAGACGATTTGCAAGACTTCCCCATCTCCAACTTCTGTTTCCGTGATAGACAGATGGTCGCTGTCTGGATGTTCTACACAAGATTTCACATAGCCAACGACGATTTTTGGTTCTGTGTCTGCAGGCAGTTCTTCGCTGAATCCTGCTTCTTTGATTATGGTGTTCAATTGTTGGATTTGTTCTTTCGTCAACGTCACTTGACCACGGCCTTCGATCGTCATCACTTCTGAGATCGCAAAAAAGTTCCAGCCGACGATCGTGCCTTCTTCATTTTTGATTTGAGCAACATTGCCTTTGCGTTCGACGGTTTGTTCTAATCCTTTATCATCTGCTGTGATGGCAAGCAGTGTATCACTGACATATTCTTTGTTATAAGCAAAAATCACGTTTTTTCCTCCTTAGGTACTTACACATTCCGCCCATAATCTTATCAAATTTTTCGGCATCCGTCATGGAATTTCTTTGTTTTCCTTGAAATTCTAGTTATTTTCAAAGACAAAAAAGCCTGAAAACCAGCTACTGCTCATTTGCTAAAGACAATGCTTCACTAGCGAGCAAAATCGTTGATTCTCAGGAACTTCCTTTTGTCACTTGTTACTACCATGCGAACTAAGGAAAAGAACACGGCAGCGACAAGCTTATTTTTTTCAAAAATGACCTTACGCTTTGGTTTCTTCAGGAGATACGATCAGCACGTCGCACCGGGCTTCACGGATAACGAAGCTGGCGACACTCCCCATCATGAAGCGTTCCACGGCGTTCAGCCCGGATTGCCCCACCATGATCAAATCGATGTCGTATTTATCTGGTAATTGAGTGGCAAGAGCGTCTTTGATGGAACCGTAAGCGACGATGCCTTCTACTAGATCAAAATCTACTGATTTTGCGTAGGCTTTACAGTCGTCGATCAGATTTTTCGCCGTATCTTTTTCTTGTTCCAAGATGGAACTATCCAAAGGTGCATAGCCCATCATGGTCGGCACTTGCTGATCGATGATCGTTGCGGCATAGACCTTCCCTTGATTTCGACGAGCGACTTCCACTGCTTTTTTGAAGGCAGACATCGCTTGATCTGAACCGTCGATCCCTACTAAAATGTTTTGATATCTTTGTGCTTCCATCTTTTTCCCCTCCTATGCTGATTGTACGCTGGTTAAAAAGGCTTCGATCTCTTCTTTGGTTTTGCGATCCTTGTTGACTAACCGCCCCAGCTCCTTGCCGTCTTCGATAACGACGAGGCTAGGAATACCAAAAATGTTCCATTCAACCGCTACATCCATGTATTCATCACGGTCGACTTCGATAAATTGAAGATCTGGAAAGTCCGCTTCGATTTCAGGCAATTGCGGTTTGATGTAGCGGCAATCCCCACACCAATCGGCGGTGAAAAAGAAGACATTTTTGCCTTTCTCCACATATGTTGCTAACTCTGCTAAATCTTTTGGAATAATCAAATTCTCACCACTTTCTTTTCTTTCAGTATACACCTTTCTTTCAGGGACTACCAACTGACATGCTGATCTTAGAACCCCTGCAGAAAAAAAGAGACAACGGGTTGCTGTCTCTTTGCTTTCGTTCGTTCTCGCTTATTGTCCTGCCAAAATCGTATCAACGGTTGAACGATCCAAACCTTTCAAGACTTGAATCACCATTTCCCGTGCCGCTTCATAATCAGCGATACTGAATAGGGTTTGGTGGGTATGGATGTATCGTCCAGGAACACCGATAACTGAACTTGGGATCCCTTCATTTGCCATGTGTGCCGCACCAGCGTCGGTACCACCTTTTGAAACAAAGTATTGGTAAGGAATGTTGTTGCTTTCTGCTGTATCCAACAAGAATTCTTTCATCCGTGGCAACATGATCATGCCTGGATCATAGATTCGCATCAAAGTCCCTGCTCCTAGATGACCAAAGGTGCCATTTTTCGTGACTGTGTCATCTGCTGGCGAGCAATCGACCGCAAAGAACAAGTCTGGCTTGAATTTCGTCACAGACGGACGAGAACCCCGTAAGCCGACTTCTTCTTGAACGTTGGCACCAGCAATCAGCGTATGGCCTAACGTTTCCTCTTTCAAGGCTTCAAGTGCTTCTAATACGACTGCACAGCCGTAACGGTTGTCCCAAGCTTTCGAGATGATGTTTTTCCCATTGGCTGTTTTGATGGTTTCCACTTGTGGGACGATCGTATCGCCAGGACGTACACCAAAGCTTTCTGCTTCTTCTTTTGATTCAAACCCAGCATCAAACAAAATATCTGTCACTTCGACATTTTTTTGACCGCTGCTTCCTCGCAACAAATGTGGCGGTACTGAAGAAGAAACGCATGGGTAATCGCCCTTCGCTGTTTTCAATGTAAACCGTTGAGCAGATACCACATAAGGGTTCCATCCACCTAAAGGAGTGACTTTGAATAAGCCGCGATCGGTGATCGTCGTCAATAAGAAACCAACTTCGTCCATGTGAGCAGCTAACATCACTCGTGGTGCATCTGCTTCTTGGTGGTGACGCAAACCGAAGATGCCGCCTAAGCCATCTTGTTGGATTTCATCTACCAATGGAGTCATCGCTTCACGCATATACGCGCGCACGTCGTGTTCAAACCCGCTGGTTCCTTGTAACTCCGTTAGTTCTTTGATACGTTGAAATGTTTTTTCTTCCATGATCATTCGAGAAACACGTATCGGTTATTTGCTGCCCTAAAGAAACAAAGCTGCTTTTTTTGAAAAAGCAACGCTTGCTGTTGCTGTGTTTTCCAGCGATTTTTGGGTGAAACAACGGATGTGCTCTCTTCCTCCTTATTCCTACTGATATTCTTTATTATAGCGCAAATTTCTATTGTTGGTTATTTTTCTTATAGAATATTTCTAAACTATGGTAAACTATTGTTAAGAGAACCTGTGCTTTCACCGAGATCAAAACATTCGGGAAAACTTACTTTAGGAGGGACATTAGATGGAGAATGAGCATCCATTGCATTATTTTAAAAATGGACTGACCATCGGTTTAGGTCTTGGCTTTGCAGGAGGAATTTTTTCAACGATCTGGTTGAAGAAAAGGCAAGCCATGAATGCCGATGATGTCTTAGACAATATAAAAGCGGCGTTTATCAAAGAAGGACCGATCGAAGGTTCTTGGATCAATTTCGAAAAACAACCTTTGCGCAAATTTGCGATCACTTCCCAAGGATATACTGGCGGCATCACCCGCACCGAAGACGGACAGCTTGTCACCTATGAATTTTTGGCAGATGCTCATACAGGTACCGTCTTAGATATCCAACGAGCAATCGTGGAATAATCACTGCACTTACGACCAGCTTCTTAAGAGGCTGGTCTTTTTTCTTTTAAGCAGTGCTTTTACTGGAGCAAGGTCGCAAGGTCCAATACCACGACTTCATCAATGCTGCCGCCTTTTTGCCGATACGCCCATGCCCCACTTTCAAACAAGCAGTACAGCTGCCCTTTTTCTACCACGATCTGTTCAAGGTAATGGGGAAACTTGATGCGTCGCAACGCATGTTTGCGGGTCAGTACCGTTGCATCCTTTGGAAAGACCCATAACTCCGCCGACCCTGGTCCAAAAGAACGCGCCAGCAACAAGTATTCAGTGGTAAAGGCGATACTTTGGACTTTCGTGGTGGTGACCCTTCTCTTACGCGGCTTGATGCGAGGAGGCGCTTTGCGACCGCTGTCTGAAAGAACAGGCAACGGATAATTCGCCACCACACCCCCTTGTTTCAAGGCAAAGGTTCCTGAGATAAGTTCACCGCCATCGGCTGCCAAATAGGAGCTGTGAGTGATGCCTGCCAATTCGATGACTTGCTGATAAGCGATAGGCTGATTGGTTTCATCTTCCAGCAGTGCTTGCAAAGAAACACACGCCACGCGCCCCATTCCTTTCCCTGTAATGGTTAGCCACAGCATTTGCGTTGCTCGATCAAAGACTAGTCCACCGACATGGGGGCGTTTTGGCAGAACCACCGTTTTCAGATGCCGCCCGCTCGTTCTTTCTATTATATAAAGCTGTGAGTGATGTTCCTGCTGCGAACAATACGCTGAGATGAACAAATAGTCCTCTGAAACGGCCAACCCTTGTGGGGTCATTGCCTGACATTGATCTGCATGCTTGTGCAGCCTCGTTTCTGCTTTCGCCGTTGCCGTCGTTGCCACTGCGGCAGTGGCTTCTTTTAAACCGGGAACCAAAAGGACTGCTTCCCTTTTCGCCCCGGCTGCCAGCCACGCTTGCCGCACACTGGGATAACGCTTCAGCTGGGCTGCCAGTGCTTGGTTGTGGCGTGTATGTCGGTGCTTTTTTAGCCAGTACACCACAAAAAGGCCAACCGCAAACACGCCTAAAAGCAGCAAGCTCTCTGTTTGTCTCATTGATTGGCCTCCTTGATGAATTCCCTCTTGTCGGCTGATTTATCAGCCGCTTATTGTTTGTCTATTCGCAATAATGCTTAGACTACTTGAACTTCGACATCAATGTTGCCGCGAGTGGCCCGAGAATACGGACAAAAATCATGGGCTTCTTCTGCGATTTTCTCCGCTTCGGCCCTTTCAACGCCTGGTAAGGATACTTCTAAAATCACGCCGATTTGGTAACTGCCGTCCTCATGCTGATACAAAGACACTCTTGCTTTAACTTCGGATTCGGATTCGATGTTATGCTCTTTCAGCATATGCTGTACGGCACCGTTGAAGCATGAAGCATAGCCTGCGGCAAATAATTGTTCTGGGTTAGTCCCTTCACTATGAAGACCCGGTTTGTCAATTTTCAGGTGAAAACTGCCATTTGGTGCTTCGACCTCTCCGACACGACCGCCTCGATTGATCATCGCTGTTTCATATTGCTTTTTCATTGAACCTCTTCCTTTCTTTTTTTGACCTACTTCAAGTGTAACGACAATTTCCCGATATGACAAAAGGATTGCTTGTACTTGTTTCTTGAAAACAAAAAAGGCAAACCCAGAAACTCTGGATTTGCCTGTCTATTCGAGGTAATTGCTACCCGAAATAAATAAATGGAAACAATTGCTGAATGGACTAGCCGTTTGAACGTCCTAAGAAGAATGAAACAACAGCAACGACAATAACCGCACCAATAATTGATGGGATGATTGCCATTCCAGCAAGTGATGGACCCCAAGAACCTAAGATCGCTTGTCCAATAGCTGAACCTACTAAACCTGCAACGATGTTGGCGATCCAACCCATTGATCCACCTTTATTTGTGATAGCTCCGGCGATCAAACCGATAATAGCTCCTACGATTAATACCCATAACCAATGCATATTTTTCTCCTTCTTTCTTTTAAGTAGTTATTACACATATTATGTTACGCTTAATCCCCGTTTTAGACAAAAGATTTGCACTCAATTTGCAAAAAAAATTTTCAAACCTTGTTATATTAACGTTTATCAGCACTTCTTAATTATCGTTGTAAGAGCTTTAATTCGTTTTTTTTAGTATTGGTGCATTTTTTGAAATCGTTTTATTTTGTATTTTGTATCTTATCCGCTAAACTGAGGGAGAACCACTCTTATTTTGTCAGATAATTGGCACTTTTCACTCCTCGATCAGTCCTAGGACTGCTATCTTTTCAGAACTTCAGCTATTTTTCATTGGGGGACGTTTCGATCGTTTTCGATTGGAAACGTTTTTTTGAACAAAAATCATTCAATAAAGGAGAGGAACAAAATGAACAAAAAAATAGGGTATTCAATTTTGTCTTTAGCGGCAGTGATGTTGGGGGTCGCTGGATGCGGCAGTGGTGACAGTGCCAGCGACAGCAAACAGATCCGTATGTTCGTTTCTGGAGATACCAGTGAAGGCGGCGCTTATTCGAAAATGGCGGAAAAATACAAGGAAGAAACTGGTGTGACTGTCGAAGTCACCGATGTGCCTTATGCGGACTTGCTGACAAAGATCACCAAAGCTGTTCAAGCAGATGATGCGCCAGAGGTCGTGCGGGTTTCTACCGTTCAACCTGACTGGAATGACTATCTGATGGATCTATCAGACATCGCCAGTGAGGCAAAAACATTGGAATCGATGACGATCAAAGATGAAGCAGATGTCGTCAAAGCGCTCCCTTCCGATGTCACTGCCACTGGGTTGTTTATCAATACGGATTTGTTTGACGAAGCTGGTGTGACCTACCCCACTTCGGAAGAAGACATTTGGACTTGGGATGAATTTTTAACTGCGATCAATGAAGTCGTTGAAAAAACCGATGCCAAATACGGCATGGTCATGGACGCGTCGGATCACCGTTTACGGGCTTTCACCTATCAATACGGGGGACAAGATTTCTTTTTAGATGACAGCGGTGATTCTTATACGACCGATGATGCTACGAAAGCGGCTTTGCAAAAATTTGTGGATTTGAACAATGACGAAGTGATGCCAAAATCGGTTTGGACCTCTGGAGAAGATGCTTCTGCTATGTTCAAGAGCGGCCGTGTTCCAGCTTACTTTTCTGGCAGCTGGCAGATCGTTGATTTTTCTACCAACATCAGCAACTTTAACTGGCAATCCACCTATTCTCCTTATGAAGAGACCCGCGCGGTAAATATGGGCGGCAACTTCATCACTGGCTTCAACAATAGTAAAAACAGTGAAGAAGGCGAAAAATTCATCAAATGGTTGTACGAAGAAGAAAATTACAAACAGCTTTGTACCTATGCTGGCTACTTACCTGCGGTGGAAGATTTGACGGTCGATTATGAACAAGGTCAGGACGCTTATGAAATCTACAACCAAGAGATCGCAGCCGCTGCTCAACCAATCAGCAGCAAGCAAACCACCGATCAAGTGACGATGAGTATGAAAGGCTACACTGGATTGACAGGGGCTTACCGTGATGCCATCGTGCAAGTATTAAATGATGAAATTACATTAGATGAGGCAATCGACAAGACGATCAAGGATTACAATGATGGGTTTTTGAAGAAATAAACAGACGTTCAACCACAAAGAACCCATAGTCTGGCTTTTTGCAGACTGCGGGTTCTTTGTTGCTGATACGATCGTCGGAGGAGGAATTTTCTATGAGCACTTTACAAAAAAACAAATGGCCGTTGTTTTTCACTGGCGCAAGCATCATTTTGTTCATTATCTTCTTTTTGATTCCAGCACTCTTAGGACTTTATTACTCGTTGACGGACTATAAAGGCTTTGCGACAGCCAATTTTATCGGCTTGGCAAACTACCAAGAATTGTTTCAAGACGCCAGCTTTTATAAAGCACTATTCCGCACATTTCGTTATGTGATCATTCTGGTCCCAAGTATCTATGTCGTTTCTCTCGCCGTCGCTTTGATGTTGAATAGTCAGTTGGCGAAAGGCAAATTTTTCGCAAAGATCATTTTTTTCTTACCATGGACCATCTCTGGGATCATCGCTGGGGTTATCTGGAAATGGCTGTTTGGTGAAAACTTTGGCTTTATCAACTTTATTCTAGAGCAAGCGGGACAACAAACTGTCCCGTGGTTTACCGACTCGAATGCTGCCTTTTCTGTCATTATTTTGGCTGCCATCTGGGGCGGCACTGCCTTTAACATGCTGCAATTTACTGCAGCTTTGAAAAATATCCCCCGCTCGTTGTATGAAGCTGCCGAGATCGACGGCGCTAGCTTTGGGCACAAATTGCGCTACATCACATTGCCTATGCTGCGGCCAACTTCCTTTATGGTCATCTTATTGGCTTCGATCGGCGCTATGAAAGAGTTCGCCCTCGTGCAATCGCTGACTAATGGTGGTCCAGGAACCGACAA
The DNA here is from genome assembly GCF_006491895.1 of Enterococcus sp. OL5. Classification (NCBI taxonomy): domain Bacteria; kingdom Bacillati; phylum Bacillota; class Bacilli; order Lactobacillales; family Enterococcaceae; genus Enterococcus; species Enterococcus sp. OL5. The sequence continues at coordinate 76,047 of NZ_VHIL01000007.1, read as the reverse complement.
CATGTTGATCGTGCAATATATCTATACGACTGGGTTTGACAAAATGCGGGTCGGCTATGCCAGTGCTGCCTCCATGGTTCTTTTCGTGATTCTTTTACTGTTAGGCTTAGCACAAATGAAGATTGGAGGCGGCAAGAATGACATCTAAGACCATCAAAACCAAACGACCTGTCACAAGAAAGTCAGCGATGTTTTTTTTAACGCTGGCATTGATCATCACTTCCCTACTGTACCTTTTTCCACTGCTTTGGTTCTTATTGAGTGCCTTCAAACCAGGGACTGAACTATTTGCTTATCCCTTGAAAATCATTCCTGAAAATCCAACCATTCAAAACTTTATTGATGCTTGGACGACATTGGATTTCTTTCGTTACTTCAATAATACGTTGATTTCAGCGGTCGTCACCACTTTATTGACGATCCTAGTCAGCGCCGCCTGTGGTTATGCCTTTGCAAAATACGATGCCAAATGGCTGCGTTTTTTCTTCATCTGTATCATCGCCACCACCATGCTGCCGACGGAAGTTATCATGAATCCGACGTTTTCCGTCATTCGTTCGCTAGGCTTATATGATAACTTGCTGGGGATCATCATTCCTTCCATCAATACAGCAACCGGTATCTTTATGTTTCGGACCTTTTTCGTCTCCGTTCCTGACGATTTGATTGAATCAGCCCGCATCGATGGCGCCTCGGATGGGATGATCTTTTTGAAAATCATGCTGCCGATTGCCCGACCAATCATTATGACACTGGGGATCTTTTCGTTCCAGTGGCGGTGGAATGATTATATCTGGCCCTTGATCGTCTTGAATGATCCGAAAAAATATACCTTGCAAGTGGCGATCCGCAGCTTGGTGGGCGCGGAAAATATCAATTGGACGATTTTGATCGCTGCCTCAGTAATTTCCATTTTGCCTTTGCTGCTGGTCTTTCTCGCCTTTCAGCGCTGGATTCTCGACAGCAATTTAGACAGCGGGCTAAAATAAAAAAAAGTGCCGACTGCTTCGTCGCACCTTTCTCCTTTTATGGACGAACGGTGCCACAGAGCAGCGGCGCTTTTTATTTTGAGAAGTCTTTTCGTGACAAGTAAACGGCGGTTAAGATGCCGACTAAAATAGCCAAGCCGAAGACGACGATCGTACCGATCGCATTGTCTTTTCCTGGCAGTCCTCCGGTGTTGATCCCCCATAGCCCCGCGATCAAGGATGGCACAGCCACCACTAATGCCGCAGAATCTAAGTATTTCATCAGATGGTTTAGATTGTTGTCCATCATATCGGAGAACAAGCCACCGATAGTTTCTAACAAGTCGCGATAGATGGTGACCATTTTCATGGCAAATTTCTGCCGTAGCTTGATGTCATAAACAAGTGCTTCATTATCCAAACGATCCAAAAATTCTTTGCGATCCATCAATCGATCGACAGTATGGTTTTGGTCCCGCAAGGTGTGATCAAGATAGACCATGTCTCGCTCGGTATCGGCTAAATTGAACAATTCCTTGTTTTCCGTCGTTTTACGGGCTGCTTGATCCAAATCATCGATTTGCTTCTTCATTCCCTGCAGACCTTTGATGTAATGGGTGTAGATCATCAACGTCGAGTAAGCAACAATATCTTCATACCGTTGAATATCTTGCTCATGCTTTTCAATCAGGCGTTTAATCAGTGTAGATTGATGAGAGACATAAGTGATTAAAAGATCTTTGGTATAAATAAAAGTCACCGGTTCTAAACGATCTTCGATGCGGTCTTGTGTCACTTCTGACAAATCGATCAAGGTATAAAGAATCGGATGATTTAACTTAGTATTACGTAAGTATTCCAAACGTGAGACTTCTTCTGGTTCATTGGCGCCAATAAAAATATCTTCGGGCAGTTGATACTTATCTAACAAGTGGCGTTGTTCCTCTGGATCTGTCCCAGAAACCACCAGCCAATTGTAATCTTCCTCCGAGGATTCCCTTATTTTTCGGTCGTCCATTTTGTAATACTGAAACATGGTGACTCGCTCCTTTTCTAATTCTCTCTTAATTTAACTATCTAACGCTTCTCGCTTTTTGTCAAAGTAAATGGCTTTTCTTTTTGGAGGTTTTTTCATTTTGAACTAAGTGCATTTTATTAGACGAACCTTTCGATTCATGAGAAACTTTTTATGGGCCCAATAAAAAAATTTTAGGAGGCATAGTATGTTTCGTCATCAAAAAGAACTACAGTTTGAAGCTAAACCAGAAAAACCAAATCCGTTAGTTGCGAAATACCTTCAAGAATTAATCGGTGGACAATATGGAGAAATGAGTGTTGCCATGTAATACTTATTCCAAGGATGGAGCTGCCGTGGGGAAGAAAAATACAAAGACATGTTAATGGATATCGCTACTGAAGAGCTTGGACACGTTGAAATGTTAGCAACGATGGTTGCACGTCTGTTGGAAGGTGCACCTGTGGAAGATCAGGAAGCCGCCATGAAAAAAGACCCAACGATCGGTGCGATCATTTCCGGAATGAACCCGCAACATGCCATCGTTGCCGGCTTAGGACCACGTCCTGCTGATAGCGTCGGCAATCCATGGTCAGGTGCGTATATCATTGCTAGTGGCAACTTGCTTGCTGATTTCCGTGCCAACTTAAATGCGGAATCACAAGGTCGTCTGCAAGTAGCACGCATCTATGAGATGATCGATGACCGTGGGGTCAAAGACTTACTTTCGGTCTTATTAGCGCGTGATAGCTACCACCAAAATCTCTGGGCAGCTGCCGTGAAAGAATTGGAAGAAAACGAAGGCTCAATTTTAGTGCCAAGTACCTTTGACCGCAAAAACGAACGCTTAGATATCGCTTATGATTTCTATAACTTCTCAGAAGGCGACCAAAGCAAAGAAGGCTCTTGGGCGAAAGGCAAAGCCCTTGACGGTGAAGGCGAATACCAATGGCTAGACGAACCAAAAGTCGAAGGAAAAGCGCCAAAACTCGATCAAGTCACACCAAAAATGTATGGCACACTGCCTGAAAAATAATTTGATCAAAAAGAGCAATTGTTTCTGAAACAGAAACCGTTGCTCTTTTTTCTTTGTCTGTTTGAGCAAGTTGGTTACGTTCTTGTCAAAAAAGCGTTAGAGTAGAATGTAAAGAAAAGGAGGAATCATTTTATGAAAGCACCTTTACTGACATTAAACGACGGCAATTTACGCCCCGCAGTGGGCATCGGTACCTATCAGATCCGCGGTGGCGAAGGGTTGAGCCAGCTGCAAGCAGCGATCGCTGACGGGTATCGATTGATCGATTCTTCAACCAATTATGACAATGAAGGCATTGTCGGCAAAGCGATCCGTCGCTCTGGTATCCCACGTTCAGAATTTTATATCACCTCAAAATTACCGGGAAAATACCATAGCTATGATGATGCCTTAACCAGCATTCAAGAATCCCTTGCTCGCATGGGACTCGACTACTTCGATGCCTTTTTGATCCACTGGCCATTACCAAAACGCGGCAAATATGTCGAAGCTTGGCAAGCCTTAGTGACCGCCCAAAAATTAGGCTTAATCCGTTCCATCGGCGTTTCCAATTTTGAACCAGAACATTTGGATGCCATCATTGAAGCAACTGGTGTGACCCCTGCGCTAAATCAAATTGAGATCCATCCTTACTGGGTCCAAGAACGAATGGTTGCAGAGAACAAAAAACGCGGCATCGTAACAGAAGCTTGGAGCCCACTAGGTCGTGGCAGCGATGCCCTGAAAGAACCACTGATCACTGAATTAGCTGAGAAATACCAAAAATCAGCTGGTCAAATCATCTTGCGCTGGCATGTGGAACGTGGCATTTTGCCCCTTCCAAAATCAAGAAACCTCGCCCATCAACGAGAAAATCTTGCAATCTTCGACTTTGAACTGAATGAAGATGAAATCAATCAAATCAATCAGTTAAACAAGGAAGACGGCCGTATTGATGGTCAAGACCCAAATGAGTATGAAGAGTTTGAATAAACAAAACCAGCAGCTTCTCCGCTATAAATGGAGAAACTGCTGGTTTTAGTTTATCTCAACTCAAAATGAAATGTTTTTATTTCGAAGGGTGACAAGGTAAATGAGACTTCATCTTTCCACTGCTCATTATTTAAAGGTATCTCCATTAAATCTGTTTCTTGCCAAAAACTGCTTGGCAACTGCAATGTAACCTTTCTAGTTCCTCCCGTGTGATCATGTAAGCGTAAAATCCACCCTTTGCCGGTTTCTGCTTGCTTGATGGCGTCGATGTTAACTGAGGTTTCACAGTCTATTTGCAACGGAAGCAACCAAGAATGTTCTCCGTTAATAACCGTTAATGGCGAGTTGAGGGACCATGCTTCTTCCATTGTTCCCCCATCGATGGCATCGCGCTCGTGGGCATAAAAACTGTAAGTAAATTTGTGATCGCCATCGTCAGCCAGTGGATCAGGATAAATAGCGCCTTTAAGCAAGGTCAAGCTTAATTGATTTTCCTTAACAGCATAACCATATTTACAGTCATTCAATAAACTTACCCCACAATATTTTTCTGAAAGGTCTGCCCATTGGTGGCCTACTGTTTCAAACTGAGCCAATTGCCAACTGGTATTAGCATGGGTAGCTCGTTTTACATTTCCGTACTGAATATCAAATACTGCTTCAGTTGATCGAATTGCTGCATCAAAGTTTACCTTCAACAGTTGTTGACGTTCATGCCATGACACGTTTGTTAAAAAATCGATTCGTTGTGTATGAGCATAGACCCGCATTTCCTGATGTATCTGCGAATTACCAAACGTATACTCAAATATTACGGAAGCATAAAGCGCATTATTTGAGCTTAATCGTATTTGATTGGCTTGAAGCACTGTTGCTTTTTCTTGATAAAAACTATCGATATCCCATGCATCGTAATTTAAAGGTTTGTCTTCAAATAGCTGAAAAACATTCCCTTTTCCTTCCAACATTTCTCTACCTAGTTTCTTATCAAAAATGCTGATCAAATTTCCCGATGTTTCCCATAAAATTCGCAAACGATCGGTCTCAAGCGCCCCCTCTGTGAATACAGCGAGCGGTTTGATGTCTTTATTTCCTGCTATCGGTTGAAACTCTATGACCACCTGACTCATCCGCGGAACATTTGCCACAAGAACAGACTGTTTTTCTCCGTCAAAATAAGCCGGAAGTTCTTTTCCTTGTGAATCAATAAAGCGGCCTTCTTGTAAAAGGGGAAGTTCCACCAATTCATTCCGTGACCAGCCAGCTGTATTGATGACTGTATACTTTTGACTAGCAGGTCCATTTAATTCTTCAAATAACTGTTGAATGGTCTTAGTCACGACGGCAAACTCTGCTCTATGGTCTTGATAAACTTCTTTGATCGAAGAACCAGGAATAATATCGTGGAATTGATTACGAAGAACCGTCTCCCATGTTTCAAAAAGCGGATCCTTAGGATACTCGTCTTCTTTGCTGGCTGCTAAACATGTATAGAGAATCTCAAGTTCCCGTAGAGCAATTTCAGCTTTTCGATTCATTTTTTTGACAAACGCTTGCGAGGTATAGGTTCCTCGATGATATTCCAAGTACAATTCGCCATCCCAACGAGAGACCAGCGGCTTATTTTGTTCTACTGTCTGATGCAGTCGTTCAAAAAAGGCTTTCGCTTTTCCTGTTTTGACTTGCGGCAATCCTGGAATCTGGTCAAGGCGTCGTCGATTTTCCAGCATCTCTCTAGTGACACCGCCTCCGCCGTCCCCATGACCGTAAGACAGCAGAAATTCTTGATTCAAACGCTTGTCTTGATATCCGTCGTAAATTCCTTGAACGGTCTCAGGAGAAAGCGTTCCATTGTAGGTATAAAACCATTCTTCTGCCCATTCATCCGTTTTACCATCAACTGGCGTGGTGATAAAATGCGTCAAAATGTCTGTCCCATCGATCCCCCGCCAATAAAAGGTATCATGAGGCATCCGGTTATATTGATTCCAGCTGATTTTGGTCGTCATAAACGTCTCAATACCTGATTTTTTCAAAATTTGAGGCAATGCCCAAGAATAGCCGAACACATCCGGAAGCCACAAGAAATGCATTTCTTTGTCAAATTCTTCCTTCACAAATTTTTTCCCATGGAGTATCTGACGGACCAATGATTCACCTGACGGTATATTGCAATCGGCTTCCAGCCACATGGCTCCGTCCACTTCCCAGCGGCCTTCTTTGATTCTCTTTTTGATTTTCTCATAAAGAGCTGGATAGCTTTCTTTGACATATTTGTATAGCTGAGGTTGGGTTTGCAAGAAAATATATTCTGGGTATTGTTCCATCAAACGTAAAACCGTTGAAAAACTGCGGACAGCTTTTTCCCCTGTATGCTTCAGCCGCCACAGCCAAGCAACATCGATATGTGTATGGCCGACAGCTGTTACAGTGATCTCCGAAAGTTTAGGTATTTTTTGCAGTTCTTGATTTAAATAATGATCCGCTTCCTCAATGCTATGGTAAAAAGAGATAGATCCGGGTACCTGCCACAGAATCAAACGAAAGGCATCATCTAAAAGATTCAACAGCTTGTATCGTATCGGTTCATTTTCCGGTAACCCATCGATAGTTTTCGCCATCATATCAGCGAGAAAGAAACAGTCGTCAGCAGCTAAGTGTCGTTTTGCCAAACAAGCTTGCCGAAACTCATGCCGTTGAATGACTTCAGCCCCACCGCCTTCCAAGCCCGACCATAGTTTCAAATCAAGTCGGATGGTTTTCCCCCGGTAATGATCCGCCAGAAAAATCTCTGTATGATTCGAATCGACACCCTGATAAGGCTCACCATTAATCAACAGCAAGGACTCAAAGCCTGAATTATAGCCACCACCTGTACGACCAAAATCGATCAGCAGCCATAAGTCTTCCTCGTCTGGAACCACCAATTCATAATGAGCCCAAATGTAACGGTCTCTCCCTTGCCAGAAATCACCAACTGAAAGTGTAAAGTCCCACTCTTCTGGTGGGTATTGTTCCGTTTTTGACTTATCTTCTTTTGCCGACCACATTTTCAGGTCTTGTACTTTTTGAAAACGATACGTTTTTAGTTCAGCGATTCGTTTCGTTAATTTTTTTGTCGTATGAAATGGATCTTTCATCCTTTCGTCGCTCCTCCCATGCTAAATCCTTTAGACATATACGTTTGTGACAAAGCATATAAAATAACGACTGGTAAGGTATACAGCACCGAAAAAGCGGCTAAACGGCCATAATTGACCATACCAAAGTTGCCGAAAAACTGAAAGATCGAGACTGATGCCGGCATTTTTTCGGGTGACTGAATCAAAATATAAGGAACAAAGAAGTTGCCCCAGCTTCCAGTAAAAGTAAAAATACCAACCGTACAAATACCTGGAACCATCAGCGGCGCTACGACTTTTCGTACCCCTTGCCATGTTGAAGCCCCATCGACCCAAGCGGACTCTTCTAAGTCGATTGGTACCGAATCCATAAAGTTCTTCATCATCCAAATCCCATAAGGCAGTGAGGACGCCGTCAAGAAGAACGTCACCGCCAGTAATGAATCTTGAAACTTCAAAAAGATAAACAGTTGGTAGACCGGCACGATGACAGCAGTCATCGGTAATGAGGTCATGAACAGCACCGCCATCAAAAAACTTTTTTTATATCTTAACTGATACCTCGACAAGGGGTATGCTGCCAAAACACATAAGACAACAACTAAAATCGATTGACAGCCGGACAAAAGCAAGCCGATTCCAAATGACCGAATGATGGTTTGATCAGAAAGGATCGAAGCAAAATTTTCAAATGATACTGCTTCAGGTAATTTCAAAGTTTGAATAGCGCCCGGATCAATAGAGGCAATCAGCATCCACAACAGTGGGAGCAAAAACAACAAGGCTAATACTGCTAATAGCAGATAATGAATCAGGGTCTCCAATTTTTCACTGCGTTTTACCATTTTTTTCACCTACACTTTCACTTTCAGCATTTTCATATAAATCAAGCTTGCAGTAGCACCAATCAGCAGCAAGACTAGCGAAATCGCTGTTCCGTATCCTAGCTGATAGCTGACAAAAGCTTGTTTGTACATGAAGACTGGCAGCGTTGCAGTCTGATTGCCGGGACCACCACCAGTCATGGTATAAATCAACGTGAAGACACCCAATGTCTGCAAAGTGACGAGCATCAAATTCGTTGCAATGGTACCTTTGACCATCGGAATCGTAATTTTTCGAATCACTTGCCAGCGGCTGGCGCCATCCATAACCGCAGCTTCCTCTACTTCCTTAGGGATCTCATCTAAAGCGGATTGAAACACCATCATTGAAAAAGCGGTTCCTCGCCAAATATTGGCAATCACAACGCTGATCATAGGAAACGCAAACAGCCAAGCAACTGGCTCAAATCCCATCAGTCCCATCAACCAGTTGGCTGTTCCACTGTCCCCTAAAAAAGCAACCCAGCAAAAGGAAACAACGACTTCCGGCGTAACCCATGCGGCAATGATGATCAGACCGACGACTCGCCGAAAGGCACGATTCTTCTCCCGCATCATAAATGCAATCAAAAAACCTAAGAAACATTGACCAATCACTGCAGAAAAAATGACGAAAATCAAGGTTCGTACCACACTAGTTTGAAAAGCCGGATCATTGAACATGCGTACAAAGTTTTCAAAGCCGACGAACCGCAATTGACTTGCTTCAGCACCGGTCAGAGCCAAGTTCGTGAAGGAAAAGATAAAAGTTAAGATAACTGGACCAACAAAAAATATCAGCAGCAAGAGCCAACTGGGAAATAAAAAAATCAACGCTTTTTTACTATTGGACATTTGCTGCTCTCGTTTTAGCGAATTTTCCATTCTTTTCTCCTTTCTTAGTAATAAGAGAAGGAACGTTAGATACTAGTCGGATCGTTTTCAACGAGTCCTTCTCCTATTTATTTACTTAATCAATGGCATCTTCACCGACAATCCTCGTCACGTTGGCTGCGTAATCACTAGCTGCTTCTTCCGGTGTCTTGCTGCCAGTGGCAACTGCTTCAACCATTGTTTGGATTTCTACTGAAACATTTGGATATTTGTCATCTGCCGGACGGAAATGAGCATATTGTAAGAAAGAGGTTGCTTGCTCTATAAAAGGTTGCTCCTTATATTCAGCTATTTCTGCTGAATCGTCTCGGACGGTTAGATTCCCTTCAGCAATTGCACGAGCAGCTTGCTGTTCTTTTCCGCCAAGGGCCTGAACCACGCGCCAAGAAGCTTCTTTGTTTTGTGCTTTTTCGGGAATGGCCCATGTCCAGCCCCCTGACATCGTCGTAAATGGCGGTTCACCACCATTTTGTGTAGGCATGGCTGCGAACCCAAAACGTTCTGTCATATTCTCAACAGGAGTTGCCCCATTTTCTGTCCAGTTACCGGCACTCCAAAATCCATCCAGTAACATACCAACTTCATCATTAGGAAATTTGTCTTGGAACATCACTGATCCGTAATTACTGTTAATAGCAACAGATAAGGAAGGGCCTAATTGTTTCTGGTTATACACTTCATCAATAAAAGTTAAAGAGTCAATGATCCCTTGTGTATTCACTTGCCACTTTCGCGTTTCATTATCAAATAGTGTGTCTTGAGTACCGTATAAAAGCATCTGGAAAGTCTGCATAGAAACCGACTCGCCATTGGCTTTAGCTACACCCAAACCTAAAGGAATCACATTTTCATCGGAAGCTTTGATAGCTTCAGCCGCTTCGATAATCTCCCCCCAAGTTGTTGGTTGCCATTCTTCAGGCAGACCCGCTTTCTTAAAGACATTTTTGTTGTACCAAATCCCACGAGAATCAGAAGTGCCAGGAATAGCATACGTACTGCCGTCCTGCGCAATGACACCGGCTTTTAAATTCTCCGTATAATTCCCCCACTGATCCCAGTCTGCAACATAGTCATCCAGATTGGTTAAGTAACCAGCATTTGCATCAGAATTCAACATAAAGGAATCTTCTGCCACTACATCGGGTGCTGTGCTTTCTGACTGCATGGAAAGAGCAACTTTTGAAAAATAATCCCCTTCGCTTGCCGTAATCGGAGAAAGTACGATTTTAATGTCCTCATTTTCTTTCTCAAATTCTGGAATAAATGTTTCTTCCAAGTATTGGGTCATTTTATCGTTTTCCCCGGTATTGCGCCAAGTGATCTTGATCTCGGTTTTCCCTTCTGAACCTTCCCCGCTTGAAGAGCCATCGCTGTTCCCACAAGCAGCAAGAACCATTGGCAGCGTCAGGATGGTCAGGAGTGATGCAGCTTTTCTTTTCATTGACATAATCGTTCCTCCTAAATCATTTTTCATTTTCTCTCGCTTAAAGTAAGCGCTTTAAATATAGCGTATTTAGCCATTGTTGAATATCAACATTATTCGTTGGAATATACACTTTTTAACCTTAATATCAAGTTTTGTAGACAAGTACAAATAATGATGATTTGACTCAAGCTGATTTATCTCTATAATCAATGTAAACGTTACCAAAAAAAGAAAGGAGCACTTATGAAATCAAAAACCTATCGTAAAATATTCTTAACCTTTTTAACGTTAATCATTGCATATACTATTTTTATTATGGTGATCGTCATCAATAATGAAGTCAATCAGCGGAAAACTGAACAAACTACCCAAAGTATTATGACGCTAGAAAACAGTGCTTTTCGCATTGATCAGCAACTTCGATTTGCCCTCAATTCAATGAAATCTTTAGCAACAAAAGAAAGTATTATACTGTTTTCCCAAAGTACTGAATCTGATTATACGCTGTTTTCAGCGATGTATGATGAAATTCGTGAAAACTATTTGTTAATGAATCAGTTTGAATACTCTATTGGAATCTTGAATCCAGAGAATCATATCATCGTCAGTTCTGACGGCTATTTTGTTTACAATGATTTCTTTTCCTTTTTGAATATAGAAACAAAAGCCGGTCTTCTTTCCGAAATGCTCGCAGATGCCAGCTTCAGTTCTTCCATCTTCGAAACCCTGGATCAGCGGCTGATTTTGCTTCATAAAGAGCAAGTGGAGAATCAGACCCTTTATTTCTTTGCCTATTGGAAAAAAAATGAACTACTGTCTCCAATGAATCAAGGCCTACAAGTTATCGACCAACAATATTTTTCTAGTGAGACCAATTCACCGATACTTACTGATTTTACACAAAATACCATTCAACAAGAGACGAAATCAGATACTATCGTTTTCATAAAAAATTCAGAGGTACTCCCTTTTGCCAATTATCAATTGACACCCGCGATTCAAAGCAGTTTTCCTTTCTCTACGATTTCTTCCTTTCTCCTTCCGTTAATGGTTTTGATCGTACTAGGTGCTTTGATCGTCGTTTTCTTGAGTAAGCGGATGTACAAACCTTATTTAGAAATCTTGGATGAAATCAAAAAGAGTAATGGGGATATCTTAACAGTTGATGATATCAACTTAGCGTTGCATCAAATGATCGAGTCGTCTAGTTCGATCAACCAGCTCCAGTCCCCCGTCTCAGATGAAGTTAAGGAACTTTTCTTAAAAAATCTGCTATACGGAAAATATACCTACAGTATGAGCAAGAGTTTACTACCTACTTTTCATCTTGAAGGCATAGAAAAAGGCGGGAGTTTTGCTTTTCTGACCTTCTCAGGTGAGATGGTGGAAGAAGCCGGTTTTAATGAAACAGAAATCATTCATGTACGCAAACAGTTGATCAAGAAAAACATTCATATCGAGGGTTATGATATCATCAGTTTTTCTGAGAAACACCTTGTCATTCTTTTTTACGATCAGGAATATTCACACATCATGAAAGAGATCGATCAATTGAAGCTAACGATAGAAGACAGTTTGAACTTGAGAATGACTTATCTGCTTTCCAAACCATTTCATTCTCTCGATCATTTTATTGAAGTTTTTCACGAAACCTGTCAGTGGTCAGATGAATGCAATGGCGAAGATCAGTTCCATCAAATACCAGTTCCAACATCAAACGCTTTTCATAAAATCAATTATACCGTTGATGAAGAACAGTTACTGATCCAATATTTCAAAGTAGGTGATTTTGTCCATGCTAGAGAATTATTGCAACAAATCGTGGAGATCAATATTTCCAGCAACCGTTCTCTAGGCTTCCTTCAGGAATTTTCAGCCGCTCTGACCTTAACAATAAAACGTATCGCTGTGATCAAAGAGATTTCCTACCCTGAATTCTACGAACAAAATAAGAAACAATTTCTTTACTTAAAAAAAGGTTTTTCAGATCCCGATGTGAAAAAAACAATTTTTACCCTTTTTGACACACTGATCACTCAGATCGAAACCACGGAAAATAATAATGGATCCAAAACAGATGAAATCATTCAATTTATTAATAGCAATTATTGCAGCGACCTCAGTTTAACAGATATTGCCCAGCAGTTTCATCTAAGTGAAGCCTATTTAAGCCGGTTGATTAAAGAACGACTGTCCATGTCCTTCAAACCATACGTCAATCAACTACGTGTCGAAAAAGCCAAACGTCTGATGAGCGAACAAGAAAGTTCAATCAATGAAATTGCTAGTAAAGTCGGCTTTAAAAATACCAATTCCTTTATTCGGGTATTCAAACAATTTGAAGGGTCGACACCTGGTACTTATCGTACCAATAAAATTCATTAAGCTTTAAAATTCTAATACAAAAAAAACGATCTGAACGAGATTTGATCCCTACATTTACGAATTGTTTCCCTCAAGAAAATTCGTTCTATTAGTAGTTTTCAAATTTTTCGTTCTGATCGTTCTAATAAAAAGATAAGTTACTTATACAGTCACAGCTGATAATGGATCGCCTCTTGGTACTTTTCAAACAGGGACTGGTTCAATTCATCCCCGCCGTCTAGGTTTGCTGAGTAAAAAATCGGCGGATAGGCGACACCGGCTTCTTTTAGTTTTTGGCAAACTTCAACGATGATCGCATTTAAGATCGTTGCGCCGACTACGGTGGATGTAGGTCCGACTTTTTGTTCCACGTCAGGGATCGTACACGCAGCATCGCCAATCTCCCCATGATTGTCGATGACGATATCCGCCGTTTCAAATAATCGCAAGCCTGATGTATGACGGCTGCTGACTGTTTTCGAATAGGTAAGGTTCGTTAATGCGATGATCTTGACCCCTTTTTCTTTGGCATGAAGCGCCATATCGATGATAACTGGGTTTCGCCCAGACACCGAATGCAAGATCAGCACATCGCCTGCTGTAAAGGGCTGGGTCGCCGCCAAGGCCCTACCGTAGCCTTCTAAGCGCTCCATTTTACTAGTGAAGGTGATTGGGCTGCGATCAAGCATCAGTTCTCTTCCAAAGATCGCGTTGATGGTCATCATGCCCCCTGCTCGATAATACATCTCTTCGGCTAAGATCCCAGCGTGACTTGCGCCAAAAATGTAGATGGCTTTTTTGGTCAAGTTGGCTTGCGTCAGTAATTCAATGGCTTGCTCAATCGCTGGTGCTTCTTTTTCTTCTACAATAGACAATAGTTCTTTTGCTTTTTCAAAGTATTGAAACATTTAAAACCCTCCAAACAGCTTGCCGATCAATTCACCAAGGATGCCCCATAGAGATAAATCGTTCCCACCGAAAATCAAGATCCAGTTTTGAATCGTCGTTGAGAATAACGCTGCAGAGATCCCAACGAGTGCTACCATAACGACAGAAGCTGTGATCGTGCCAATAATGGCACCTCGCAAGCCCCCTTGTCCTTCACCAATCACCGCAGCACCGCCACATTCAAAGAAGCTGGTGATGACTAAAGGAACGATCAAAATGCCAAAGACGTTGGTCGTATTGGCAATGACCACTAAAATCGTTGAGGTGATCATCGCCACGATAAAGCCGATGATTACAGCATTTGGACGGTAGTTGAACAAGATTGGCACATCAAAAGCTGGTTTTGCTCCTGGAACGACTTTTTCTGCGATCCCTTGAAAGGCTGGAATGATTTGGTTGATCAATAGACGTACCCCATACAACATGATCAATAGTCCTGCACCGAAGTTCAAGCCAGCATCAACCGCAAACATCACCAAGTTGCCCCCTTCAGGAACTAATACGGGCGCAATCAGACCGATAACGATATTCATCAAAAACATCACTAATGCGCCAGTAATCGATATTTCACGGAAAAACGAGAGATTTTGAGGCACTTTCAAATCTTCCGTCGATTTTTCTTTGTTTCCGACCCGTTTTGCAACAAATCCTGAAACCAATGACAAGATCCCCGTTGGATGACCGATCAAAAATGAATCATCCCCAGTGGCATCCCAAACATATTTCCGCATGATCCATGGCATGAATGACCAGTAACAAGCCGATAGAACCGCCCCTAAGATCAACAGTGGGATTCCGGTAAGTCCGCCTTCAACGCCCCCAGCGACGATGACGAATGGGAACCACCACAACATGTGGCCGGTGAGGAAAATCGTCTTCACAGGTGTAAAGCGAGCAATCAATAAATGAATGACAAGTCCGAAAAACATCGCTAAACCAACTGTTCCGCCGTATTCTGCCGTAAAGGTGATGTCAGAGAGTCCATCTGACACAGCAACGCCTAATTGGGTTTGAACCGCAGCATTGATCGGTGCGATCGTTCCCACCAACATATTTACCCCAGCCGTCAATGCCACCATCCCGAAGGAAGCTGTTAAGGTTCCTTTGACGACTTCTGCAAAAGGTTTTCTTTGTACCAATAACCCAATCATGGCAATGATCCCCAGTAGGACTGGCGGATTTTTTAAAATATAATCCGTAACAAAATTCATGCTTATCCCTCTCTTTCAGCTAAAAATTTTTCCATTTGCTGTTTGACTTCTTCTTTATCCATATACTTTTTGATTGGATAAACGGGTGCTTTAACGGATGCTTTTAACTCATTCAATAATTCATTACTCGTAAAATAAACATCTGCTGGTGTCGCTTTTGCTGTTGATAAATCAGTATTCTCGGCAGTTGCCGTCAACCCTAACTCTTTGATCACCTTATCGATCGTCATCTTCAATACCATTGAGCTTCCTACACCAAAACCACATACTGCTAAAATTTTCATATCCTTTTCCTCCTATTGGAATAATTGACAAATTTGTTCCCGATCGCCGTTTAATATCACGTTGTATTTTTCTTCATCCATAAAGATCGCCATGATCTCTTTCAAGCTTTCTAGATGGCTTTCACTATCTGCGGCGGCTAAGACAAGAAATATCCGCACCGGTTTCCCCTCAAGATCGATGGGCTGTTTTGTTACTAAAAGGCTCATACTTTGCTCCAAAACCCCTTCTCCAGGACGGGCATGCATCAGCGCAAAGTAATCCGCCAACACCATGTAAGGACCATTTTCTTCCACGCTTTGAATCATCGCTTCGATGTATTCTGACGTGATCAGCGCTTCATCGAGCAAGGGCTGACTGGCTAATTTTACGGCTGAGCGCCAATCTGCCACTGTCTCATCCGTTTGTATATGCTTTTCAGGCAAATAATCCTTCACTTTCATTCTGATTTAACCTCCAACATTTTTGATAGGAACCATTCTTTGTTTTCGATTCCTTGCATGATCAATTTCATCATTGGTTCCACCTTTTGCGTCTCATCCTCTCGGATCATCAATAAAATAATGATGTCGGCTTTTTGGTTGCCCCATTCTACTGGCTGATCCAAAAGCAAAATCGAGATCGCTGTTTTTTCGACATAATTCGGATTGCCATGAGGGATGGCAAAGCCATTATCTAAATAGGTTGATTGTAGCTGCTCTCTTTCAATGACGGATTGCCGAAACTGCGCTTTTCGTTTTTCATCACTAAAAGGGATTTGTTCGATCAAAAAATTGATGGCTTCTGTTTTGCTGGCAAATCGCTCGAAAAAGACGGTTGGCTGGATCATCGATTGGGCTTGAAGAAGTAAACCATTTTGATCGACCACCGCCTCATTATCGATGACTAAATCGATGTAGTGATTCATGATCCGCTTCATGTCGCGATTGGTCACCATAGGCGAGATCCGCACCACAGGTTTTTGAATCCCTACGAGATCGATGGTTGAAATAATAAAATCGATCGCCGAAATGTCCATCTGCTTTAATTTTTCTACTGAAACGGTTTCGATACTGTCGATCTCTGGCAGAATGCGACGAATTTTCGCAGAGACAAATGAGCTAGTGCCGACGCCATTGGGACAGACAAAAATGATTTTGTTCATGCGGCGCATTCGCTCGATTGCTGCTTGAAAATGGATCGTGACAAATCCAATCTCATCATCAGAGATCCCCACTTGATACGCTTTCAAGAAATCATGAAGCGAGAACCAGACCACGCCATACAAAGCAGGATAGTTTTGTTTGATTTCTTCTAACAAAGGGTTGATGACTGTGGTTTGCGCTTCGATCCGCAGCAGTAGTTGATACAGATGGATCGTCACATCTTCTTCCAATCGATTGTCTTGGGTCAAGTCGGTGCCTAAGCCTTCGCTGATTTTTTGAATCAAGTTGCGCACTTTTCCCCGAAAGACGAAAGGAACTTTTTCACTTTTCATAAAAAATTTCAAGCCGCTACCGACGATCAGGTAGGTTAGATATTGCACTTCTTTTGGTGAAAATTGATAAATGTGCTGTTCTTCGATTTCTTTCAGTAGCTCATAGACTAACGGATATTTGTCGAACTCCAAAAACAGCTTCCCCACTTGGCGATTTTCTTCAATCACTAAGTTTTCCGCATGACTCGCCCGTTCGATCAGCAGCACGATGGAAAGGACAATACTTTGGATATAGCTGTCGGGCATTTCCACTTGTTTTTCCATTAACGCTCGACGAAAGGCCTGATTTACTTCCTGGTATTTCGCAGGTTCCACCAACAAGGAAAACGCCGCTGGTTGATCCAGCATCATTAAGCAAAAGCGTTTGAGCACCCGATGGATCTGGGATTCACTTGCTTCAAAAAATGTACCTGAATTATCAAATCTCAGACGTAAGCTTTCTTTTTGAAACAGCTCTTTTAAATAAGAAATATCTTTGGCAATACTGCTGCGGGAAACGAAATAATCCTCTGCTAACTGCTGATAGCTGAGGTGCTCGCCAGCAATCAACCGCTTAAAAATCAAAATCCTTCGTTCCGATGTCCCCGAATAATTCATTTTCATACGCTCACCCTCTACATCTATTTTATTGCTACTGTACCAAATTAGAAGGCTAATTGTTAGATTAAAGAATGATTAAAAGGAGTGTACACTTTGATTTTTAAGGCTCCTGAAGGCATTTTATAACAATTTCAAGGCGCTTTTTTTCACAATCTGCCGCCTTTCTCTTATAATTAAGCTAGGATTTATATAGGAGGAGATAACATGAAATGGCGTGGGGGTAGACAAAGCAGAAATGTCGATGATCGAACGGGGCGATCATCTGGCTCAGGTGGGATGTTGGCTGCTGGTGGCGGGATCGGTACGGTGATCATCGCTGTTTTATTTTTCCTGTTTAGCGGTGGTGATTTAAGTTCGCTGCCGGATGTCTTGGGTGGCAGCGGTCAAGCAGCCAATTACCAGACAGAAAATGTGGGCACTAGTGAGTACACGGAGGAAAAAGAATTTTCCGCAGTCGTGTTCGGCTATTTAGAAGATTATTGGCAAGACGTTTTTCAAGAGCGGCAAGAAACCTATCAAGACCCGACACTCGTATTATTTACGGGAAGTGTGCAGTCGGCATGCGGCTATGCCACGTCACAGGTTGGTCCGTTTTATTGCCCAGCAGATGAGAATGTGTACCTTGATCTGAGCTTTGCCAATGAGCTTTCCGATAAATATGGAGCAAGCGGCGACTTCGCAATGGCCTATGTCATCGCCCATGAAGTCGGTCATCATGTGCAAAATGAGCTGGGGATCACCCAACAATTGGACAAAATCCGCCAGCAAGTTTCAGAGAAGGAATACAATCAGTACAGCGTTCGTTTGGAACTGCAAGCTGACTACTTAGCTGGTACTTTTGCGAAATATTTGCAAGGTGAAACCTATCAAGGACAACCGATCTTAGAAGCTGGCGACATTCAAGAAGCGATCACGGCTGCCAATGCCATCGGGGATGATACGCTGCAAAAAGAATACCAAGGCTATGTCGTTCCAGATAGTTTTACGCACGGCACATCGCAGCAACGCGTGGACTGGTTTAACCGTGGCTATCGTTATGGTGACTTAGCACATGGCGACACCTTCAATGTCGATAGCCTTGATTTGAGCAAGTAGCTTCAACTAAAAAAACACTCCGAAGCAGCAGGCGTTTCATGCTGCTTCGGAGTGTTTTTAGGTTCTAGGTGTCCCTTCAAGGCTTTTGGTGAAGGGACACTTTAGGCTTTCTTAACTTTCGCAACGATTTTTTCGCAAAAACGTGCCTGCTTCGTCATACTTTTTTCACATTTCGAGACTATTATATAAGCATACCAACAAACAACCCTAACACTTTTTCATTTTTACTCCTTTGCCTGTCAGTCCCCGCTGACAGGCTCTTTTTTGTCTTTTGATTGTTGTGCTCAGACCTGCAAGTCTTTGCGCTCGTAACGGTAAAAGGTGCCAAAGAAACACAATACACCGATCAGCAGTACCCATAGGACTGATGTTGCGCCGTTATCCATGAGTTGGACGGGTAGTGCCATCCGCACAGGTGAAAGTCCTGCCAGCCATTCCAATTTATCGTAGAGTTCCCCCACGATGCCGAGCAAATACAGACCGAACACGCAGCCTAAGCCGACGCTGGCTGTTTGTTTGCTGGAACGCAAGATCGTGGATAAAAAGAAACCTAGACAGAGGAAAAAAACTAAGACACCGTACTCGGCAACGAAGATTTTGCTAATTTCTTCTATAAAAGCGGACAGGTCATCTCCTGGTAGTTTGAATAGAGCAAACGAGGCCAGACTACTGCCATAGGCAATCAGCCAAAAGCCAGTCAGCAGCAACAATCGGGCGAGGAACTTCCACCCAACGATTTCTCTGCGGCTAATAGGCTGAGCATATAAATACTCGATCGTTCCTTCTGATTCTTCAGTGATCAGACTGTTCAAGCCTAAAAGCATCCCATAAATACATGCGGCGATAAATAAGTATTGAAAGTAGTACCCGAAAAAGCCTGTCGGTGAAACCAAGCTTGAGGGTCCTGTCAGTTGGATGTTAAAGATGCCTAGTAATTCTGGGCTGAAAGAGCCCAAAATCTGGTCTAAGGACGTTTTCATTTCTGGCGTGATCATTTGAGGATAGATAGCCGTAAATGCAAAAATGATTGCTGCAAAAAGGATCGTCCAGACCAGCCAGCCTTTGAAGGTATTTTTAAGGTCGATTTTCATTAAAGTCATTTTTGAGAACCTCCTTCATAGAGCAGCATAAATTGCTGTTCAAGGGTTGGGTGTTCGATCGTGAACTCTTTAATGGTAGGATTGGTTAAAAAATGTGCCAGCTGATTCATGTCCCCTTGATAGAAAAAACGCAAGGTGTGTGATTCCTGAGCAAGAACTTGTACGTTTTCCAAGCCGGCTAATGAGAGGCTCCCCTCATTCGTGAGCGTTACAACTTTGCCGAAATTTTCTTCCTCACTCAGTTCTTTCACGGTGATGATCTGTCCTTCACGAATAAAGGCGGTCCGATGGGCATAGGTCTGAATTTCATGCAAATCATGGCTAGATAGAAAAATCGTCATCCCCTGTTTGTTTCTTCTAAGGAGCTCTTCAAACAGCCTTTTTTGAATCAAGGGATCTAAGCCATTGGTCGGTTCATCTAAAATCAACATTCTCGGTTGTGCAATCAAGGCGCTCGCAAGCCCGACTTTTTTCTTGTTCCCTAAAGAAAGCTCTGCGATCGATTTGTTTGGATCAATTTGAAAAAGCTCCATCAACTCCTGAATCTCTTTTTTTGGCTGTTTGACTTGATGAAAATCCGCTGTAAATGCCAGTAGTTCTGCTGTCGTCATTTTTGAATAAAACCGTACATCACTGGAAACATACCCAGTAAACGTTTTGATCTCTTTGGCTGCTTGTTGGCAATCTCGTCCAAAAATCGCCGCCTGTCCTGCATCTGGTTTGATAAAATTCAACAATACTTTGATGGTCGTTGATTTTCCCGCACCATTTGGTCCGATAAAGCCAAAAATTTCTCCTTCTGCCACTTGCAATGATACGTTCTCGATGGCGTACTTCTTGTTGTATTGTTTGCTTAGTCCGTTGATCGTAATGGCATCCATCCTGTCCCCTCCTTGTACTGCTTTGATGCCATCAGTGTAGCCTTATTTCGTGTTTCCGTCAATCAAAGATCTAAAAGGATTCCGCTGGAATTTTTTACGAAAATCATCAACAGATTGACACACTTCTATTGCTTTCTCTTCCTATTTTTTTCACATTTTCCCGCTATTATTAATACATACCAACAAACAACCCTAACACTTTTTCATTTTTACTCCTATCCCGCCAGTCCCCGCTGGCGGGCTCCTTTTTTTATCGGCAAAAAAACGCAGACCTAGCAGCAACTGACTTTAGCAAATGTAGCACTCGCTAAAGTCAATTGACTGTCTATCCTGCGTTTTTTGGCTCGATCATTTCTGGGACGGATGAATCCATTCTTATTCATCCGTCCCACTTTCATTATTGACAATGAGTCCGTTTTTTAAGTTTCCATGGGGTGATTTGTTAACAAAACGGATTGTAGAAGCGTCCGCCATTAAGGACCATCAAGGACAATCCGAGCGCCACGATCAAGCAAACAACAGCAATCGCCAAGAGATCTTTGCCTTGGATCGGCTTAGCTTTCAGCCAGGTACGCTGCTTGTGCTTACCAAACCTTCTTAGCTCCATGGCAGCAGAAATGTGGTCGATCCGTTCCAAGCTGGAAAAAATCAAAGGAATCGCGATCGCGACATTGCCTGCCACGCGTTTGCGCAAAGGTGCTTTTTTAGAAAGCTCCACGCCCCGTGCTTGCTGCGCTTTGGCAATGGTCCGAAAATCCTCTTGAATATCAGGGATGTAACGCAAAGCCAGTGCGACTGCATAGGCGATTTTGTAGGAGATCCCGATGCGGTTGATACTGGACGCCAACTCGCTTGGATTGGTGGTAAACAGGAAAATCAACCCTGGCGGAATCGTGACAAAATATTTGATCAACAGATTCAACTCATAAAACACTTGCTCTTGGGTCAATGTATACCGACCGATCCCTTCAAAAATCACGTGGCGCGTACCGTAGATCTCCACCCCATATTCTGGTGCGAAAAGATAGACCGCCACCAAATTCAAAAGCGAAAAGAAGATGATAAATTTCAATACAAAAGCGATATCTCGGTAGCGAATTCCAGCACTGGCAAATAGAAAGACCGAAAACAATGCCAGTCCAATGAGAAAACGCGTATCATAAGAGATCATCCCGATGACGGATAGCAGCAAAAAACAAATCAGTTTTGCGGCACCGCTTAGTTGGTGGATCCACGTTTTGCGGTCAAGATAGCCGATTAGATTACTCTCCATCGTGTCCCTCCTTCTCGCTGGCAATAAAAGCGGCAGTAAAAGCGGCGGGATCTGTCAGCTGGTTAAGGGTCGCCAGTGTGTACAAGCTGGTTTCTTTGAGGTTCGCGGCACTCACCACTTGTTTGTCTGCTAAAACAACTTCTGGCGGTGCGTCCAGCAAAATCGTTCCTTGCGTCAAAACGATCGTCCGCTGTGTATACTCCAACATCAGGTGCATATCGTGGGTGATCATAACGATCGTTAATCCCCGCTGGTTCAACTCCTGTAAGAATTGCATCATTTCGGTGTAATGGCGATAGTCTTGTCCTGCTGTTGGCTCATCCAATAAAATGAGTTCAGGATCTAAGACGAGGATCGCTGCAATGGCGGCTCGGCGTTTTTGCCCATGACTTAGTGCCGACAATGGCCATGAGCGAAACGGATAAAGACCACAAATTTTCAAGGTCTGATGAACTTTTTCTGTGATTTCAGCCTCTGGGACATTTCGGTTGCGCAAGCCTAAGGCAACTTCGTCAAACAGGAAGTTTTTTGACAGCATTTGATTGCTGTTTTGCAGAACATACCCGATTTTTTGCGCTCGTTCTTTGATGGAATCATTGCCCATGTCTGTTCCTTGCCAAAGCAACTTGCCAGAAGTCGGTGTCAAAAAGCCGGTAATCAAATGGGACAAGGTCGATTTTCCTGCGCCATTATGCCCGACCAAACTAATCATTTCTCCTTGATGGATGGTAAAATCCAGTGCCTGCAAAATGGGTTTACCGACTTGGTAAGAAAACGATAGATTCTTCGCTTCCAACAACGGCGGCTGGTGGCTAGGAAGTGCCGTTTTCGGAAATTTTTCTTGAAACTGAGTCAGTTTTTCGGCAATCTCAGATGATGCAAATGCTTCTACCGCGACCAAATCAGCAGCATCGGTCACGGGAACGCCCGCTTTTTTTAAGGCGGCTAAATACAGTGGTTCACGAATGCCGACTTGCTGCAGCATATCCGTTTTTAATAGTTCATTCGGTGTACTGTCGGCAAGGATGCGGCCTTCTTCCATCACGATGATGCGATCGACAGCGGCGGCTAACACTTCTTCTAAGCGGTGTTCGATGATGATGGTGGTAAAACGCTTCTCTTGATACAGCTGGTCGATCATTTTGATGGCTTCCACACCTGTTTGAGGATCCAAGTTGGCTAGGGGCTCATCAAACAGTAGAATCGGTGTTTCATCGATCAAAACACCTGCCATTGAAACACGCTGCTTTTGGCCACCCGATAATTCCTGCGGTTTTTTCGCCAAATGATCCATTAAGTCGGTCTTTTCAGCCCAAACCCGCAGCGCCTCCTGCATCACAGCTTGACTACGCTGATCGTTTTCCAATGAAAACACGATATCTTCTGCTACGGTCAAGCCTACAAATTGGCTATCGGTGTCTTGCAGCACCGTGCCGACGGTCAAAGACAGCTCATAGATGGAAGCTTGTCCAAAATCATTAGTACCGATCGTCAATGCTCCAGTACTACTGCCTTTGTCGTTTTGCGGGATCAAACCGTTCAAACATTTTCCTAATGTACTTTTGCCAGAACCGCTGGCACCGACGATCAGGACTTTTTCTCCTTCATAAATCGTTAGATCGATGTTTTTCAAGGTCGGTTCCGCTTGTGCATCATATTGGAAAGAAAAATTCGTAAATTGAATGATTTTTTGTTTCATTTTTTAGCCTTCACACATTTCTTTGGTTAGGATTCCTTGCTCAAGCTGCCTTTTTTGGTTTTGGTTTGGGCATAGGCTTTTAGCAGGATCACTCCGATTATCCCAGTTACGACTGCATTGGTCAATCCCGCAATGACTCCTTGCGTAAAGACTTTGTTCGCTGGTTCGCCATAGATCAAAATATCTCCGATCGGGGCAATGATCACCCAGACGACCAAATTTGCGATCGTTTCACCGATCAAGAAGGTCCGAATTTCTTTAGCCCCAAAGGTTCCTTGCTGGATTGGAATCCAACGAGTCAAAAGTCCAAAGAACACCCCTAAGATCCCAGAGGCGGCGATCCAAGACCACCATGGACCATAAGTCGTCAAATCTCCTAGGGCATGGCCGATAAAGCCCGCTAAACCAGCAACGATTGGACCGTAGACAACGCCTAATAGCGCCAAGAAAGGATAGGCTGTGGCGATATCCGTATTTGGAAAACCAGTCGGGATCGTGACGAAACGTTTTAAGACGAAAAAGACGGCAGCACCGATACCGATTGCAACAATGTGTTTTACTGTAAATTTTGATTGATTCATTTTTCATTTCTCCTTTTTTTGAGGGTAATTTTCCAATTCGTGCCAGTTCCGATTTTATAGGTTTCAGCAAATGAAGCCAAGTTGAGCCCTAAACCAATATTCAATAGGGAATTGACATATAAGACAGGTTCATTTTCCGACACTTGCGCAAAGGAGCGTCCGAAACGCACTTCTTCTTGATAACGCAGTGTATCTTGGTAGTAGATACTGACGAGCAGCGGCTCATTGTATTGGACCTGCCATTGCTTAAAGAACGTATGGGGAATATTCGTCCACAACGAACCAAAGCGGATATCGAGAATATCGATCGTACCAGTAATCGTTTCTGCTGTTTGGCTTGGCTTTTCAATGGCAAAGACTTGGATCGCTTCTTTAGGTTCGGGTGTTCCTAGCTCATCAAAGCTGATGGCGCCACTGGCGAGACGCGCGGCGTTATACATATAAACATCCCGACCATGAAACGTATGGCTTTCGGCTGATCCGGCCAACCGCTCAGTTGCCTCATTGATCACCCGTAGTTCAGCGATTCCGATATAAGTCGCTAAATAGGTTAGGGTGCCATTATCTGGCGTCAAAACCGACTGTCCGGTCGCCAACTTGGCAACCACGCTTCGTCGATCAGACCCTACGCCGGGATCGACCACTGAAACAAAGACCGTTCCCGCTGGCCAATAGGTGACGCTTTGCAGCAGACGATAGCTGGCATCATGAATGTTGTATGGCTCGATCTCATGAGTCAAATCAGCAATGACCAGCTCCGGTGCCACTTGATAAGCTACCCCGTACATCGCATTGACCGCTCCATCTTGCAAACCAAAATCGGTTTGAACCACTAATTTGTGCATTTTTCTCTCCTCCCAACAACCTTTCTCCTTTTTAACAAAACCTGCGCTTGAAACAGCTGACCGTGCAGACACAAAAAAAGCCCTTAGCGAAAGCTAAGGGCATCACCTGCGGTACCACCTTAATCTGCAAAACCTTCACAGGCTTCACCTCATTCAGTACCCGAAAACACTCGGAGACTGTCGCTTGTTAACGGGGCAACCGTATTTTCCTAATTAGTCAGAAAATCCGCTCCAAAGTCATTTTCAAATCATTCGTTGTCGTTCCTTCTCACCTACCGGAACTCTCTGCTAGACAACTACCTTGATTCTACTTTCTTTTTCATCGCGTTTGCATTTTGTTTCATTTAAATTATCAAAGCTTGTGCCTTTTGTCAATTCTCTTTTAAGAAAAAATTCAAACAGAAGGCATAATTTGTCAAAAGATTCACGCAATTCCTGAATTTCGCTCGAAAATTCTTCACATTTTCCCGCTATTATAAATGCATACCAACAAACAACCCTAACACTTTTTCATTTTTACTCCTTCCCGCCAGTCCCCGCTGGCGGGCTCCTTTTTGTCTTCTGACTGTTTTAGATGGTTTCACTTTTTCTTGGCGATTTCTTCTCAGAATTCTGTTTGATTCGTCAATTTTTTTTCACATTTACACGCTATTATAAATACATACCAACAAACAACCCTAACACTTTTTCATTTTTACTCCTATCCCGCCAGTCCCCGCTGGCGGGCTCCTTTTTGTGAGATTGGACTTGCATTTCTTCCTAGAAAGGATTATCTTTATCTTATGCGGAAGTGGCGGAATGGCAGACGCGCACGCTTCAGGCGCGTGTGAGTTTATCTCGTGTGGGTTCAACTCCCATCTTCCGCATTTAGCAGTTCAGCTTTCTGAACTGCTTTTTTTGTTGCAAAACGCGCATGTTCATCGAATAAACATGCGCGTTTCATTCAACTATTTTTCCCCTTATTCACTCACATAGGCGGTGCGGAAAAAGAAATGCGCGCCATAAGCTGGGAATTGGATGTCTTTTACCTTTGATTTGATTAGATAATTTGAAGCACTTTGGTATAGAGGGACTTGCGCAGCATCTTGTTCCAACAAAATTTCTTCTGCCGCTTTGTAATCTTCAAAATATTGATCGGGGTCATTGGCATGAACGGTGCGCGCATCTTCCGTCAACGCCGTATATTCTTCATTGACATAGCCACCGTAGTTAAAGGAAGCGCCGGTTTTGTATAAGATAAAGAACATATCCATGTCACTGCTTCCAGCGATCCAACCAGAAACGGAAAGCTCATAATCACTATTTGCTCTTGATTGATTCAAGCTGGCACGTGGCTGTTTGTTGATGGAGATCGACAAGCCTGGCAAGTTTTCTTGCAGTTGGCTTTGCAAGTACTCCCCGATTTTTTGACCATTGTCATCATCTGTCACTAATAAACGCAGCGTCGTACTTTCGCCAATTTCGGCTTGGGCTTTTTCCCACTCTTCCTTGGCAGCCTCTAAATCATACAGGTTATAATCACCGCTATATGCTCGAAAATCTTCGCCAGTATTTGGATTCGCAGCTAAGCCGGTAGGGATCAATCCATTTAAAACTTTCGCGCCATCGTTCAACACATTATCCACGAGACTTTCTTTGTCGATCGCCAATGCGATCGCTTTACGCACATGAACATTTGCTAAGGCATCGTTGGCGGTTTTGTTAAAGTCTAAGAAAAAGTTCGCCACATCATTTTGCGTAACTAGCTCTTCATTGTCTCCATATTGTTGAACATAGATCCCACTGATTTTTTGCAAATCAAGATCGCCGCTTTCAAACAATTGGATCCCCGTATTTTCTTCTTTGATGGTGGAGCCTTTGATTTCCTCCAATTGAACGACATCAGCATCGTAGTATTGGTCGTTTTTCACTAGCGTCCACTCATCTCCCGTCTGTTGCCAATCGGTTAAAGTAAAGGGACCAGAATACAACAAATCTTCACTTGTACGGGCATAGGTATCGCCTTTTTCTTCAACAAAGGCTTGATTTTGCGGTGCCAACCAGCCGATGGAAATCAAGGATAAAAACGAAGGCTGCGGCTGCTCCAACTGCACGATAAAGGTCGCATCATCTGGGGTTTCCAGACCAATCGTTTCTACGTCTGCATTGCCTTCACGAATGTCTTTACTATTGACTACATTATCCAACAAATAGGCGTTTGGTCCCATCGTTGCTGGAACGACTAACTTTTTCCACGCATAAGCAAAGTCAGCTGAAGTGATCGCTTCGCCATTGCTCCACTTCGCATCCTCTCGCAAGGTAAAGGTATAGGTTTTGCCATCTTCACTGATTTCGACTCCTTCTGCCAAGCCTGGAACTGGTTCGCTGTTTTCATCGAAACGGTAAAGCCCTTCGAATAAATGTTGGACGATGGTAAACGTTGCTTTATCCGTCGTTTGGGTCGTATCGAGAGTCGTCAGCTCAGCTGGTAGACTCACCGCGATCGCTTGATTCGGCGCTCCGTTAGTTTCAGCCTCTGATCCCTCAGTATTTCCTGTTGTCGTGCAGCCAGAAAGGGTCAACCCAATCACTCCTGCTGCAACCAATAAACGCTTCTTCCAGATCATTTTCATTCTTCCTCCTATGTGATTGCGCAACCAACGCAAGTGTTTTTCATGACAGCCAAAAACGCATTCAACGATAAAAAGAAAAAACCTCATCCCTTTGCTTATCAACTTTGACAAACAAAGGGACGAGATTTTCGTGTTACCACCCTTTTTCGCACCACTCTCACAAATGGCACCTCAACAGTACGCTAAGATACTTGGCACGGTAACGGCTGCTTTCCGTCTGATTTGCGTGAACAAATCAGATCACTCAGAGCTCATCTTCACTTTTTTTCTGCTGCCCTTTCTCACCATCCGGGTTCTCTTCTAACAGATTCCAAAGCTACTCTTCTCTTCATCGTCTTTCTTTTTATCTAAAAAAATGGTAAATGACGTTTTTTTGTCTATTTCATGATTGTTATAAAGTATACTATTGGTGTTTTTGGAAGTCAACAAGAATTGCGAATATTCAGTTTTTTATGATTTTTCTATCAGAGCTTGTTTTGCGTCTTGCTTGCCTTTCGTCACGTTCTTCTCTAGGATAAGAACTAGATAAGCCTTCTCATTTGTAAAAAGGAGTGTGCCGAAAATGAAATTAGCAGAAGCGTTACTTTTAAGACGAGATTTGAACAATCGTCTGTTTCAATTGCGCAACGAGATCTCTAGTAGTGTGTTAGTCCAAGAAGGCGATACCTTGGATCGCAGTATCACAGAATTGTTCAAGGAATACGATGAGATCAATCAACAGTATTCAGAATTAGTCGTAGCCATCAATCGGAAAAATGCGACTGCCTCTGTAGCAGATAGTGCGTTATTACTGATGGAAGCACTAGAACGGCGAGAACAGCTGCGCCGCAAGCATGCACTGCTAACGCAAGCACTGGATGAAACCAAAGCAGCTCCCCGAATGGGTCGCAACGAAATTCGACTGGTGCGTACGATCGATACAAAAACGCTAACGGAGCAATTGAATGCGACCGCCAAGCAGCTGCGAGAATTAGATGGAAAGATCCAACAAACCAACTGGCTGGTCGATCTTTAATCAATATGGGTGGGTGTCAAAGGCGAGCACAAAGCAGGTACAGGCTGATATGTACACTATGGAACGTCTGGCAGAGACGTAAACGTAACAACCACTGCTTACGAATCACAATCGTAACAATCACATTGTATTTTTTAGCGACCACGTGCTGATTTGACTGGATGGGAAAAACCCTCTTCTTTTTTTGAGAAGAGGGTTGTTTTTTATCGTATCCAGTCGTACATTGAGACGGCTCTTTTACTGAGGAACCTGCTGCTCATTATTCACAGTGGCAAAACGCGTCAGGAACGTTTGCCCTTTCTCACTGCTCCAAAACTCCTTCATCAATGCCGTCAATCCCTCTTTGGTTTGATTGGCACCAAAGAAAGGGCTGCCGGGTTCTAACATGATGCCATTAGCTAAAGCACCGATAGGAAAGGGATCAAAGCCGAAAGCGGCAACGATTTCGGCTGTCTGATCAAGGGCGGTTTGGTCATCACCAGCAATGGCGATGGCTTTTTTGGCAGTTCCTTGAGCAGCCGTTCTCGTCAGCAAGGATTCCTCTTGGATGTCGTGGTACCCCATATGATTGAATCCTTTGACTACTTTACTTTGGGAAAAATAGCGTTGCACACGTTCCGAAGAAGTCTGCTCGATGGATGAGTATTCTGTCTCTTTGCCATCGACTTCCCACCAATAATTCATGGCATCGATCACTAGCTTGCCAGCCAATGCTTCTGCTGGCAGCTGTTGGTACTTACTCAATGGGATTGCCAAAATGATCGTTTGGGCTTCTGTCATCACTTCAGCGGCATTTTTTGCGATCGCTCCCGGAGCCAACACAGAAACGGACAAGGCGATTTTTTCTGCTGGCTTCGTACTGGCGATCAAGACCCGATAGCCCGCCTGGGCACCAAGATTTGCGAGCGCTAAGCCTAACTTGCCTGCACCTAAAATACCGATGGTTTTAGGCATTGCCATCACCTGCTGCCAACAATTCTTTCACCCGTGGAATCACTTTGGTTCCATACAATTCAATCGTTTTGAAACGGTCTTTTTGCAGCTGGCCGCCAGTACCGTAAACCAGATCAAAGCGTTCTACACCGACTTGCGGCATCATACGGGCAATTTTTTGCGCCACGGTTTCTGGACTGCCTACATAGTAAGACCCATGTTCGACTTCAAAGTCAAAGCGTTCTTTGCTCATGGCTGGCCAGCCGCGATCAAGACCGATTTTGTCCATGCTCTTTTTGATGTAGTTCCAGCCGATTTCATAGGCTTCTTCATCGGTGTCGGCGATCACACCATGGGAGTGCATGCCGATTGGCAAAATCGGTTGCCCCAGTTGCTGTGCTGCCTTTTTATACAGATCAACATAGGGCGCAAAACGAGTGGGTTCGCCACCGATGATCGCTAACATAACAGGAAACCCATAACGGACGGCACGAATGATCGATTCAGGAGTTCCACCGACACCCACATAGGTATCTAATTGATGCCCCACGATTTTTGGGAAAACGTCGGCATTTTTTAAGGATTGCGTAAACTTGCCTTCCCAAGTTAATGGTTTGCCTTTTCTCAATTCACTGAACATTGCTGTTTTTTCTTCAAATAGTTCTTCATAATCTTGCAAGTCATAGCCAAATAGAGGGAATGATTCAGTAAAAGATCCTCGTCCCAGCATGATTTGTGCGCGACCGTTCGACAACGCATCAACGGTCGCGAACCGTTCGTAGACCCGCACGGGATCATCCGAACTCAAGACAGTTACACCGGTACCTAATTTGATGGTTTTGGTAACCATTGCTAAAGCCGCTAGTACCGTATCAGGACTTGAGATCGAATATTCTTCCCGATGGTGCTCCCCTAAGGCAATGACATCGATGCCGACTTCATCGGCTAATTTTCCTTCTGCCACGATATTGCGCAACGATTCGCTATAACTGATCCGTTCTTTCGTTGTATCATCAAAGGCTAGATCGCCAAACGTATCTAACCCAAATTCAAGATTTCTGTGATTGATGGTCATTTTCTTTTCCTCATTTCTCATTACTGATTCTCTGTTCTCACTATAACAAGGAACAAAAAAAGTTGCGAACAATATGCTTACTTTTTGTAAGTTGCCGATTTTAAAGCAAAAAAACACTTTCCCGAACAAAAATTCAGGAAAGTGTTTGGTCTTTAAAGATAGATCCCTTTACTATGGAGATTCACTAAGCATTCTTCCAAGTATGCTTCATCATGTTCTGGATAGATCGGCGTAGTCAAAGGAACGGCTTGAACGGAGGGTTCCAGCGGCAGATTTTTGCCACGATACGCTGGATCGTACCATTCAGGTGCTGGCCGATAGCCTCGACGGGTCATTTCATCCAGCACTAACTGATGGTATTGAAACAATTTATAGGGTGGATGAGTAAAAACGTAATCGACCGTTGCGTGCTTCTTGCCCCAGCCTAACCCTCGTAAGGCTGCTGCTTCACGATGCTGGCCTAACAGCTGCTGCCGGGGCAAAGCAGGGATCAGTGCTTCATGCCATAAGCGCATCGGTTCAGCCTCCTTTATTCTGCGTCTTGGCTGATGAAATTGTCTTGATTTTCAATAACGATCTTACCTACTGCATGGTGTGTCTCACTCAATGCGTGGGCATCGTAAATTCCTTGTGCTGTCAATGGGAAGGTTGCACCGATGATACTGGTGACTTTTTCTGCTTCGATCAGCTCTGTCAATTCTGCCAATTGTTTGCCGTTTGTTCGTAACCAAACTGCTTTGGCGAAGATGTCTTTTTCTTTTGCCAAGTCTTCGTCTTCAATACTCAAAATCGAGATCAGACGGCCCTTAGGTTTTAAGACAGTGAAACTTTTCTTCTGGGTGTCGCCCCCCATCGTATCAAAGACCAAATCAATGTCTTGCAAGACTTCTTCAAAATCTGTCGTGTGGTAATCGATGATCTCATCGGCACCAAGTTTTTGTAATAACTCATGGTTACGAGGACTAGCCGTCGTGATGACGTAAGCGCCAGCTGCTTTTGCTAGTTGGACCGCATAGGTGCCAACTCCGCCTGCTCCGGCATGGATCAAGACTTTTTCCCCTGCTTTTAAAAGACCGTGTTCAAACAACGCTTGGTAAGCAGTCAAACCAGCTAGTGGCACTGCAGCTGCTTCAGCGTAGTTTTGGTTTTCTGGTTTAATCGCTGCTAACTCAGCATCCACGATGGCATAATCAGCATACGTCCCAAAACGAGTCGTTTCAGGGCGGGCATAGATTGCATCACCAACTTTAAATTCTGTCACGTCAGCGCCTATTTCTACGATATCCCCTGCGACATCCCAACCTAAAATAATTGGGAAGTCCCATGGAAACATTTGTTTCAAATAGCCTTCTCTTAATTTCCAATCGATTGGGTTGATGGATGTTGCGGCAACTTTGACTAATAATTGATTTGCTTTTAATTCTGGTAATTGGACCGTTGCTTCTTTTAATTGGTCTTTTCCACCATAGGCTTCAATAACGACAGCACGTGTTTCCATTGATGCTTCACTCCTTACATTCATTCTTCATCAAAGAGAGGTTCCTGTTTTTCCATCCCTTGATTTCTCACTTCCCTAGCTTAGGCAAAAGGAAGATATTTGACAAATGATATGTTTGGAAACTGCCACAGCCACCTGGCCGTTCCTCCTGCTAAGCCTTGAAAGAAACGGGTTTATTTTTTCTTCATTTTTTTATTGCCTTTTCTTTAAAAATCAATTACGCTACTCAAGAAATACGAAATTGTAGAGAAAGAAGGAATTGATGAATTGAAAAGGTTGTGGGTATTTTTTGGCGGTGTGATCGGCATCACCGCATTGCTGTTTTTCGGTGCTTCGGTGTTAACGAAAGAATCGGGGGCAGCAACGTCGTCCGACAAAAATACAGTGATTATTTACAATTGGGGCGAATATATTGACCCCGAATTGATCAAAACATTCGAGACTGAGACTGGTTACTCAGTGATTTATAATACATTTGACTCCAACGAAGCGATGGAAACGAAAATCAAGCAAGGCGGCTCGCGCTATGATTTGGTTTTCCCTAGCGAATCGATCATTCCGAAAATGATCGAAGAAGGACTGTTAGTGCCTTTAGACCATCAGAAATTGACGGGAACGGAAGATCTGTCGCCTTTTTTGATGGATCAAGCCTTTGATTCTGACAATACCTACTCGATCCCCTATTTTTGGGGCACGATCGGAATCATGGCAAATACTGAAGAAGTCGATGTTTCTTCGATCCGTGGCTGGAGTGATTTATGGGACCCTGCATTTAAAAATGATGTATTGATGGTGGATGGTGCTCGCGAAACCTTAGGAATCGCGTTACAGACGCTCGGTCTTTCCCAAAACGAAAAAGACCCGACCAAGGTCGCCAAAGCCTTGAAGAAACTGGAAAGTATCCGTCCCAATGTCAAAGCAGTTTTGACCGACGAGATCAAAACCTTGATGATCAACAACGATGCCCCTTTAGGAATCGGGTATTCGGGCGATGCCGCTTATGTGATGGCGGAAAATCCTGCCGTCACCTATATCGTTCCCAATGACGGCGGTGCGATTTGGACAGACAATTTTGCGATCCCGAAAACCGTTGGCAATCTTGAGGGAGCTTACGCCTTCATTAACTTTATGCTCCGCCCAGAAAATGCCGCACAAAATGCCGAATACGTGGGCTATGCCACGCCGAGTGAAACGGCAAAAGCTATGCTGCCAGTAGAACTGACTGCTGACAAAGCTTTCTACCCTGAGCCAAGTGCGATGGAACAAATGGAACATTATGAATACTTAGGAAAAGAAGCGGTTGAGCTTTACAACGACCTTTTCCTTGAATGGAAGTTGGGATTATAATTGTCACTATTACTAAAATCTGAACACATCTTTGATACCAAAACGAAAACGACTTTTGCGGGCTTTCTCTTGATAGAAGACCAGAAAATCACGGCTGTAGGTCCTCTTTCAGCGCTGCCAACACTTGCGGAAGACACCCAGGTCATTGATCTCAAAGAACAAATGATCATCCCAGGCTTTATTGATGCTCATGTTCATTTTTATCTTTCCGCATTACTCCATCAAGGGGCATTGACCCATCTTACGGGAATGACAGAAGAAGCCGTTGCCCAGCAAGTGCCCGCCTTGCCCATCACCCATGGATGGAAAATTGGCATCGGCTGGTTCAGCAGTGATTTCGGTCAGCAAGTCTACCCGACGAAAGATTCGATCGACAACTATTGTGCCAACACGCCTGTCATGCTGATTTCCGGTGATGCCCACAGTATTTGGTTGAATAGCCAAGGGATCGCTGCTTTAGGGATCACACCTGAGAACTTACCAGCAGGGATCAGCGGGGAGGCACTACTTGACGAAAACAGCGGACAATTAAGCGGCTGCTTTTTAGAAGCGATCGCCATTCATTATTTAGCAAAGGTCTTACAGTCGTTCCAAGCACAAAGCCCTGCTGCTTTTCTGACCTATATGAAACAGCTCAATCAATACGGCATCACGACGATCGGCGATGTTGCCTTGACAGGAGAAAGCTGGGACGATCTAGTCTATCCCACTCTTTATCGACAGACGGAAGCAGAAGCGACCTTGCGCGCTGTCTTTTATCCAGCTATGCGAGAAGACATCACGCAACTGAAAGAAACTTACCGTACTTATCGCTCCGAAAAAGTACAAATGGGCGGCGTCAAACAATTTTTTGATGGCGTGACGAGTACGCACACCGCTTTTTTAAAAGTGGAATATGAAACACCGTATTTTGCTGGTGATGTCGGGATGCCGTTGATCGATGTTCAACGGATGCGCCGCTTTATTTTACAAGCCAACCAGCAAGACTGGCCGATGCGCATCCATACCATTGGTGATGAAGCGATTCGACAAGCACTCCTCTTTTATCAAGAAAGTGCTGCTGCTCACCCGCTTTCTAAAGGCAAAGCCAATACCTTGGAACACTTGGAAGTGATGGATGCCGCTGATCTGCCACTAGTTCGCCAAGAACAACTGGTACTCTCCGTACAGCCTAGCCATTTATTAGTCGGTTATGAGACCCTCGATGAAGAAGTAGGACCTCAGCGTGCCAGTCAAATGTTTCCTTTTCAGTCCTTTCTAGAGCAAGGTGCAACCTTGGCATTTGGGACTGATACGCCGGTCGTGATCGACGTGACCCCTTTAGACTCGCTGTATTATGCGGTTGCTCGGCAAGAAAAAAATGGCCAGCCAGCAGGCGGATTGATGCCACAGGAAAAAATCACCATCGCCGATGCCCTCTATGCCCACACCGCAGGCGCCGCCAAAGCCTTGAGTCGGCAAGATATCGGTCAATTAGAAGTTGGCTGTTTAGCCGATCTTTGTATTTTGTCACAAAACATCTTGCCTTTAACTGCCGAAGAATTGCTTCAAACGACCGTTGAAGCCACCGTATTTGATGGACGATTTGTTTATCGGGGCAACTGATGAAACACCAGATCTTGTGAAAGTACAAGGTCTGGTGTTTTTCTTTGATCAAAAAATACAGAAATAGGTGCTTAGTTTGGACCACTCTTCCCTTTTCGTACTTGCCCCTATCCCTTACGATGGATTCCCTGCTTGGCAGCTATGCTTTATCATAGGTTTTCTTTCGGCCATTTTGATCCTCGTAGATTGGTCTATTCGATTGGCGTAGCAAAAGAATAATTCAAGCAGTTACCAGTTTCTTTATTTGATGGAAATTCAGAAACATTCCTCTTTTTCCCTGGAGCTTATTCCTTCACATGCGCATTGGTCTATTCCACTCTCCACCCTTACTCCTTCAATCGTTTCTAAAACCTTTGAATAAATTCTTAATAAAATAACTAACAAAAAATAAACTTTTACTATATCTCTTGAATGTAAGCGGTAAATTTGTTATTATTACCAAGGATAAGGAGGTGTTTATCTATTGTATGCGATTAAAATCTTTCATGGTTATCTAACCGCCGAAGGAAAAAGAACACGGGACAAAACAATTGCATTGACCTATACTTGCAGAGAAGATGCTGAACGTTTCGCAAATAAAATCGGCGGGAGAGTTAAAAAAATTGGCTAACCAACTAGAATAAAAAGGCTGTCAACCTCAGTAGGTGACTGCCTTTTTTTGTTATCTGATTTCCAGAAAATCAAGCGATACTCCTGACTTTTTACATATGTTTATGATCCTTTTCTTGTTGAATCGAGAAGTGAAGCAAGTTAGTTGGTTTTGACGCCTTGAGTCTTTATACTGAAACAAAGGCAGCAGCCAATCCAAAAAAAGGAGTGACCCGTCCATGTGCGGCCGATACTTATTTGACCCAACAACTGGAGAATTGTCAGAATATTATCAAGAAGCCGCGGCGAAAGCCCGCAAGCGCCAACAGACTGTCGCTATCAATGATGTTTTCCCCTCCAATCACGTCGTAACCATCGGTGCAAATCAACAACAACAAGTTGTAGCTGGTGTGACAAGATGGGGCTTTACCGGCTTTAAAAAAGGGCATTTGATGATCAATGCGCGTTCTGAGACCGTTGAAGAGAAACCGACTTTTCGCAAACCTTTCCAAGAGCATCGCTGTGTCTTTCCGATGTCTGGTTTCTATGAATGGAATCATGAAAAGGAAAAGTTCCTCTTTTCGCAAGATCACGTGATTTATGCCGCTGGTTTTTATCGCATCCTTCAAAAAGAGGATCAGATCGAAACTGAATCAATCATTCTAACGACTGCCGCGAACGATTCTGTTGAACCAGTCCATGATCGAATGCCTCTGTTCTTAGAAAAAGAAGCGATTGCTTCTTGGATCAATGACTTGGCTTTTGCACGCCAACAACTCAAAGCAGAAATGCCCAAGCTGAAAACCCAAATGCTCTCTTCTTAACTGTTTGCTACCTCTTTTTCAGCAGAACAAAAACCGCCAAGTCAGCTGTGATTTGGCGGTTTTTGCTACTTCTGCTTTTCTTAATAAACGGTGAAGGTTTTGCCAGTCATGATCCCAAAAACTGCTTTTTGATACGCTGCAAAAACGGGTGCGTCACCAACGGGAATAAAGCCTTTGAAAGAATCGGCGAAGGTTTCCCAAGAACCCACAAGCGCATTGGGACTGACTGCATTGATTCGTAACCCATGACCGATCTCAAAAGCTGCCGATGCCACGAAGGCTTCTAAACCGCCATTGACCAGTGCTGAAGGCGTGCCCATTGGGATAAATTCGTCTTTGATAATTCCAGAAGTCAGTGTGATACTACCGCCTTCATTGAGAAAATGCTGGCCAATCAACGCAAGGTTGACTTGTCCTTGTAGCTTCGAAGCCACCGACTGTTGAATATCAGCTGGCGTCAATTCCTCAAAGGGTTTAAACACTGTGCTTCCCGCAGCGGAAACAATAGCATCCACTTTCCCAGTAGCTGCAAATAGCTGGCTGACACTGTCTGCATCCGCAATTTCGACCTGATGATCGCCATTGCTACGGCTAGCCGTGATCAGCTCCACCTCTGGTACCTGCTGAAAGCCTTCAGCTAAAAGCTGCCCAAGTGTGCCGGTATGTCCAATCAAAAGTAATTTCATTTGCTCGCCTCTTTTTTTGTTTTGTGTTTCGATTCTAACCCAACCAAGCGATTTCGACCATTCATCTGCTTTTCCTGCTTTTTAGGTCTATTCTTGCCCTTGTCCATTTGTTCCCCTACTACCTGCGTAGTGATTGGAATCACCTATCACGAAAGCAATTGACAACTTTCTCATCTTGTTCTAAGATACTACTAATTTCATACACATGCAGTGAGAAGAAGAGTACGATCCCCCCTTTCTTTCAAGAGAACTCGGAACTGGTGGAAACGAGTAAGGAAGACGATCCGAAGATGACCTTTGAGCATTCGTGGACGAACAATCCCCGACGGAGAAAGCCCGATAGCGCAATGCAGTTTATTTGATGAACTGACTGAGGTTTTTTGTTTCAGCAAAAAACAAACGAAGGTGGTACCGCGAAATGATCGTCCTTCCCAAAGACTATTCTTTGGGAAGGCTTTTTTATAAAAAAGGAGGAAAAGTTATGAAACGAAAGATTCGATTGGGTGTGGGCATTGGTTTATTGTCCTTAGTTTTATTTGCCGGTTGTGGCAATCAAGAAGAAGTAACGGGAAATGCCGAGGAACAGCAAACAGAAATCAGATTGGGGACGACACCAGGGCCTTACAGCGAACTGTTTCTCAAAGGAATCAAACCGATTTTAGAAGAAGCTGGCTATACTGTGACGGATATTGGCTTTACTGGGGTCTTGGAAGCGGACATTGCATTGAACGATGGCGAGATCGACTTAAACGTCGATCAGCACACCGCCTATTTAGAAAACTTCAATGAAAACACGGATGCCGATTTAGTGGGTATCACACCGATTCCTACCGTTCCAGCCGGCTTGTATCCTGGCAGAAAGGACAGTTTAACAGCGATTGAAGCAAACGATACCATCGGGATCCCCAATGATCCGTCAAATAGTACCCGTGCCCTGTTGCTGCTACAAAAAGCCGGCTGGATCGAGCTTGACTCCGAAGTGGCGCCCATTGACGCGACTTTGAGAAACATTACTAACAATCCTTATGACCTGGACATCGTCGAGATGGATTCTGCCCAAATCCCCCGCAGCTTAGCAGATTTAGACTATGCGGTGATTCCCGGCAGCATCGTTTATAGTGCTGGAATCGCTGCAGAGGAAAGCCTATTAAGTGAAGACATTTTGCAAGAATATGAACTGGTGGCAACGGTAAAAGAAGCCAATAAAGATAGTGATTGGGCACAGGCAGTGGTGGCAGCTTATCATTCTGAAGCCTTTAAAGAACTGCTGGCAGAAGAGAATCAAACGGGTTATTGGTTTATTCCTGAGGAATTGCAATGACCGCTTGAAAAGTAGCAATAAGCAGCAACTGTCGTCTTATTTTTTAAAGAAGCTTCTATTATTATAGAAGGAAAAGAACTGACTACTATTGATTGGTGGACCCTTCCCTGTCGAAATCTTTGTAAAGGAGGTCAAAAATTGAATATTCAACAAATGCGGATCGTGCAAGCGATTGCTGACCATGGAAGTTTTCGTGAAGCAGCCAAACGGCTGTATCTTTCGCAGCCAAGTCTTTCCCAAGCCGTAAAAGAGTTGGAAACAGAATTGGAGGTCCAGCTTTTTGAGCGTACGAATCAAGGCGCCCGCTTAACTGCTGAAGGCTCGGAATTTCTAGACCATGCCCAGCCGATCTTGAGTCAAGTGGCGCAGCTGCAAACACGTTTTTCCAGCAAGCAAGCAGCGAATCAAACCTTCACTATCGCAAGCCAGCACTATGATTTCACGGCTGGAATTTTCAGTGAGCTGCTGCAGGAATTTCCCGACTGTCGCCAGTTTCGCCTTTTAGAAACCACGACCTTAAAGGTAATCACGGACGTGCAGCAATATCGAAGTGAATTTGGGATCCTTTATTTAAATGAGCAAAACCAAGCAGGGTTGGAACGACTATTGCAAGGCGCCCAATTGTCCTTCGAAGCGTTGGGACGGTTTCGTCCCCATGTCTTTTTGCGAGCGGCTCATCCCTTGACAGAAAAAAGGCAGCTTTCCTTAAGAGATCTCGCCCCTTATCCACAAGTACGCTTTTTGCAAGAAGATGAACGCTATTCGTTTTTTTCCGAAGATTTGATCGACTTTGCTCCAAGCCCTCAAGTGGTGCATGTCAGTGATCGAGGCACGATGGTCCAGCTATTACAGCAGACGGATCTTTATGGAACCGGCTCGGGGATCGTTGCCCAACCAGAACGCCAAGGCTTGGCTTTTCTTCCTTTGATCGACGCTTCCGAGGGTGAGATCATCCTCATTAAAAAGAACGCTCGCCCGTTATCAGTGATCGGCGAGCATTTCTTAGCAAAATTGCGACAACACCTTGCCGCTTTTCCTACTGATATATAAGCGAAGGCCTCCTCTTCCTACTCCCCATAGATGATTGGCTGCACCTTCGCATTATATTAAAAATCCTTGAGCCACTTCCCATGCAGGAGGCTCAAGGATTTTCTTTTACGGTTAACGTTGTCGGCAATCACCGCTGATTACAGCTGTTCTGCCTGCATTTGATACATTTGCTGATAGATTCCTTGCCCTTGGACAAGACTCGCATGGGTTCCCCTTTCCACGATCTTCCCTTGGTCTAGGACCAAGATTTGATCGGCTTGTTTGATCGTTGACAAACGGTGAGCGATCATGAAGGTCGTCCGTCCTTTTTGCAAGACGGTCATCGCCTTTTGAATGATGGACTCTGTTTCAGTGTCCACATGGCTCGTCGCTTCATCCAGAATCAAGATTTTTGGATCAAAGACCAGCGCACGGGCGAAACTGATCAGCTGGCGTTCTCCACTAGAAAACTCATTGCCTTTTTCAACGACTGGATGATGGATGCCTTTTTCATAACGGCTCAAAAGGTAGTCAGCGCCGACTTGTTTCAAGGCATCGATAATCATCGCTTCGGTGATCGTTGGATCGTTCATTCCGATGTTGCTGGCGATCGTTCCAGTAAATAGATAGGGATCTTGCATGACGATCGCCATTGAATCTCTTAAACTATGACGATCATAATCAGCGATCACTTGTCCATCCACAACGATTTTTCCCTGCTGTGGATCATAAAAACGGAACAACAGGTTCAAAATACTCGATTTTCCAGAACCAGTATGACCGACTAAAGCAATGGTCTCTCCTGCGGCAACGTCAAAGTTGATATCGTGCAAGATCGCTTGCTCAGGGTCGTAGCCAAAGGTCACCTGTTGGAAAGAAACATCGCCATTCGTAACAGTCAGCTGCTCACTTTGTTGTTTTTCAACCGGCTGATCAGCAAACTCAAAGACCCGCTGTCCAGCAGCTAATGATTGCTGCACGTTGGTGATGGTTTGGACAAGCCCCTCGATGGGATCATACAGGCGGTTGATGTAATCAATAAAGGCATACAGCAAACCTGCTGAGATCGCCAAGCGGCCATCAAGGAAAAAGGCGGCCAAGGTCGTGATCAAAATCAAAATCGTTGAATTTCGCAACAAATTGCCTAATCCCCAAGCGATACTTGAATCGAGTAAGAGGTATTTCCGTCCAGTTTTGAACCATTTCTCTACTGTCTCATTAAATTCTTTCTGCAACTGCTTTTCTCGTTGGAAGGTTTGGATGATCGCCATTCCTTGGACAAATTCATTTAACTGCCCACTGATTTGTGAGATATATTCCCGCATTGCTAAATTGTAACGAGAGGCATATTTGGTATAAAAATGCTGCCAGATGCCCAGAATCGGGATCAAAATCAGCATCGCTGCTCCTAAAGTGCGATTCAAAAGAAATAATGCAATAAACGCACCAATGATTTGGATAATGTTGCTTAACAAATTACTGATCACGATCACGTAGAAATTAGACCGCAAGACTTCGGTGTCATTCGTGATGCGTGCGACGACCTTGCCGGCTGGAATCTGGTCAAAGTAAGAAACCGGTAATTTGTGCATATGGTCAAAAAGCTGATCCCGCATTTTTTTGACAATACTGTTGGACATTTTTCGCAATTGTAGCAAGCTGATATAACGAAAGAGGGAACCAATCAAATTGACCAGCAAATACCCAGCGAGTAATTGGATCAAAAGCATCGTATTTAGGTTTCTGCTGTCAACCGCCGGTGTCATCACTCGGTCGATCAGCTGTTTGGCAATCAGTGGTGAAGTCAGTTCGAGCGCTGCTGCCAGCAACAGCAAGATCGCGCCCACGGTAAATTGTTTTTTATAATAGCTCAAATACGTGAGCAAGCGCTTAATCGTTGAGAACACTTGTATCGTCCTCCTTTAACTGTTGATGGTAATACTGTTCTTGGTACCAGCCTGGGGTTTCGATTAACTCCTGATGGGTACCACGCTGTGTGATCCTTCCGTCTTCTAAGACGATGATTTGATCCGCTTCGGTGATGGCGGACAATCGATGGGTCACGATAATGGAGGTCGGTGCCTGCTTCATCGTTTTCAAATTTGTGATGATGGCTTGTTCCGTTTTGGCATCAACTGCCGAAAGGGCATCATCCAGTAAGAGGACTTCACTGTTTCGTAAAAACGCCCGTGCTAAGGACAAGCGTTGTTTTTGTCCACCAGAAAGGGAAACGCCTTTCTCACCGACAATCGTTTCGAGCCCTTCTGGCATCCGCTTGATGTCTTCGCTAAAGCAAGCAGCTTCCAGGGCTTCCCACAATACTTCTTCGGAAGCGTCTGGCTGTCCGAATAACAAGTTCTCGCGAATCGTTCGTGAAAACAAGGTATGTTCTTGCGGT
Source organism: Enterococcus sp. OL5 (assembly GCF_006491895.1). NCBI lineage: Bacteria > Bacillati > Bacillota > Bacilli > Lactobacillales > Enterococcaceae > Enterococcus > Enterococcus sp. OL5. The sequence goes on along the minus strand of NZ_VHIL01000007.1, from coordinate 34,464 downwards.
ACTTCTGCAAAGTGGTTGCGCACTGCTGTTGTTTGATAGGCCGTCAAGGGCTGCTCATTGATCAAGGGTACTTGATCAGAGTATGGATAGCGGTGACCGAATTGTCTTAGCAGCGTCGTTTTTCCGCTGCCGGTCTTCCCAACGATCCCTAAGACTTCTCCACGAGTGATCGTCAAATCCAGTCCTTCTAACACATAGCGAGCTGCTTGTGGGTATTGGAAATGGTATGCTTCAAAACGGATCGTATTGATGGCTTGCAGGTCGGCTTCGCCTGGCGTTTCTAATTCATCCCCTGTCTGCAGCACTTCATTGATCCGACGCCAGGATGCAGCACCTTGCTGCATCACATTCACAAGATCCCCTGCTGAGATCATCGGCCAAACGACCATTGTCAAATACACTTGGAAAGAAACCATCGCACCAATGGTAATCGTTTGGTTAGCAACAAGAAACGCCCCGACACCAAAGCTCATCACAAAACTGATCGCTAAGATGATGGTAATCAGCGGCCCAAAACGGGAATCGATCTCAGAAACGATATTGTTTTTTGCTCGTGTTTCCAGTGTTTTCTTTTGAAACTGTTCCGTGGTGGCTCCTTCTAGTCCATAAGCTCGGACGACCCGAATGCCATCAATGATCTCCAACACTTCACTGTTCATCTCAGAAACAGAATTCTGCGCTTCCGTAAACGCCTTATCGACTTGCGAGCCCCATTTGAAAATGTAATAGGCTAAAAGCGGCATTGGAATCAAGGCAATCAAGGTCAATAACCAAGAAACCGTCCCAGCCATCATCGCTACGATAAAGCTTAGATACAAACTAGTATTTAAGAAAACCATCAGACCATACCCAACGGTCATCCCCATCACTTGGACATCGTCACTGGAACGAGTCATTAAATCACCTGTTCGGAAACGATGGTAAAACGGCGCCCCCATTTTGAGAAAGTGGCTCATCAATTGTTCCCGTAATTGTTTTTGCAAATCGTAGGAACCAATAAATAAATTAAACGTCCAAACAAATTCCGCCAAATATCCTAACAAGATAGCTCCCGCGAAGAGGCTCACATATTGGATCAGTACGGAGTAATCAAAATTATCTTGAATCAACGCATCGATGAACAAGCGCAGAATATAGATCGGTGCAACATACATCGCACTAGCGATCACCATAAAGACGAATACAAAAGTATAGCGCACCTTATGTTCTTTAAAATACGTTGTTAATTGTTTTAATACATACTTCATGTTTTATCCCTCACATTCTAAAAAAGTACACAAAAAAGCTCTGTCCCTTCGGAAAAAGGACAGAGCATAAACGTCGTTATTATAGACATTATCTGTACACTAATGGTTACCGAATGAGGGATTCACTTTATTCAATTTGGTTGTTTTTTTATCAAATACTTTTTGCATCGTAATCCCTCCTTCTCTTTTTATTTTGCTGACTACACCTAACACTTTACAGATAAGTTTCTGAGAATGCAACAACTTTTATTAATTTTCTTTAAAAAAGATTGACTTTTCTAAAAATGTGAATGTCAGAACAGTCCTTTTTAACAACCTTTTTTTGAAAACGAATTCCTGTTTTATCCCAAGAGTTGCAAGGATTTTGGCAAAAATAAAAAAACAGATGCCCCTCTTTTCAACAAGCGCTGTTTGATCAGCACAATTGGTTGAAAAAGAGTTCCTCTGTTTTCTTACTACCTGTTTATTCTGTGACAGATGCTAGGCGATAGGATACTGTTCGTCCAAAAGGAAACACTTGCACCCCTTGCAAGCGATCCGTTTTCAAATACGCCACCGCTCCTTGATATAACGGCAAAACGGCTGTATCTTCAACGATCAATTGCTTTTCGAGTTCTTTCAATAAGTCCCAACGGGCAGCTGGGTCGTTTGCTAAAGTCGTCCGTGCTTCTGCTAACCCTTGGTCGTAACTTTCACTAGCATACCCAGAGGTATTCAAGCCACCTGTCGAATCATAAAATTCTAAGAAGTTGATTGGATCCGCGTAATCTGGTGTCCAAGTCCCAAAAACGAGATCAAAATCACCTTGGGATTGCAAGTCCAAACGGTTTTGTAAAGGAATCGACTTGGCATCGATGGTTAATCCCGGCAAATTGGTTTCTAACTGCCCTTGGACAAACTCGATGGTTTTCTTGGCTGCTGCTGTATCTGCTGACAACAGTTCCAAAGTGATTTCCTCTTGTCCCAACTCTTCTTTGGCTTGTGCCCAAAGCGCTTGTGCGGCTGTTAAATCGTACGGCAGTAAATCGCCATTTTCTTCACGAAAATCTTGGTCTGTTTCAGGATCTTTGGCAAAGTTGCTTGGCACAAAGCCGTTCAATGCAGTGGACCCATCACCTAAGATATTTTCGGCAAATGCCTCTTTGTCGATGGCTTGTAAAATCGCCTGACGTACCTTGACATTGCCTGTGACTTCTCGTTTTTGGTTGGCACTTAAATACCCCACCAGCGCCTTTGGCACATAGTTGGCTTGAGCTGAGTTTTGGTATTGCTGCGCGTAAGTATCTGTCAAGGTGGTGTAGTCCAGTTCCCCTGTTTCAAAAAGGCTCACACCAGTTGCCGTTTCCTTTACTACTTGCACGTCGATCTTGGTCAATTGGACATTCTCAGCATCCCAATAATCAGGATTTTTCGTTAACGTCCATGATTCGTTGGTTCCATTCCACCCTTCGATCAAGAATGGGCCGTTGCCGACAAAATTTTCCGCTGACAACCCATAATCGGCGCCTTTTTCTTCAGCAAACGCTTGGTTTTTTGGCATAAAAGGTGTCCCGACCAAAATTTGATCCAGATACGAGATTGGACTTGTCAATGTTAGCTCTAACGTCTGCTGGTCCAATGCTTTTGCACCTAACTCACTCACCTCAGCGTCCCCTTGACGCACTTGACTGCCATTTTTCAACACATCCATTTGATTGCTACTGCTAGAACCGTTCTCTGGATTGGCAACATATTGAAAGGCGTAGACAAAATCATCCGCTGTAACAGGATCGCCATTGCTCCATTTTGCATCACGAATGGTGAAGGTATAAACCAGACCATCTTCTGATACCGTAGGCTCTTCAGCTGCCATCGCAAGCTCAGGATCCCCCTCTTGATCCAGACGGTATAACCCCTCTGCCACTTGTCCGATCATATCGGAACTATTGACATCCGTGTATTGCCCGCTATCAAGGGTCGATAAGGCACCAGCGGTTGACACTTGAATCTCTTGAGCCACGGCGCCTTGCTCCTCTTGCTGTCCAGAATCCGTTGTGGAACTCGTGGTACTGCAGGCACTTAAAACCAATAGTGTGAAAACAGCGATACCAAACATTTTCTTTTTCATTTTTCTCCTCCTTGCGTGACTCTCTTTCTTACAACACGTCAACGACATACTTGAAAACCGCTTGTTCTTGTAAAAGCGCATCATAGGCAAAGTCTGGATGCCATTGAACCGCCAGCAAACGCTGACCCACGTGTTCAATGCCTTCAATGATACCATCAGGACTCCAAGCTGTCTTTTGCAATGGACGAGCCAATCGATCCACCGCTTGATGATGAAAGGAATTGACCTTTGTTTTTTGACCATAGACACGAGCCAACATGCTTTTTTCAGCCGTCGCGATGGCATGAGTCGGCACTTCTTTCGGAATCGGTGCCTGCATATGAATGATCTCACTGAAGGTACTGATGTCTTGCTGCAGCGTGCCCCCGAATGCCACGTTGACCAGCTGCATTCCCCGACAAACCGCAAAGATCGGTTTCTTTTGCAGCAGCGCTTCATCGATCAGCGCTAGTTCAAACTCATCCCGTGCCAAAAAGCCACTTCCAGTTGCCTGATGGGCTTCCTGCCCATAAAACTTGGGTGAAACATCTTGTCCACCAGCTAATACCAGTTTATCGATCTGTGAAACATAGTCCTTGGCTGCAGCTGGCTCACTGATTGGCACGAGCAATGGCAGTCCGCCCACTTGCTGGATCGCTCGCACATACCCTAATGGTGTGTAGGCGATCGGCAAATGATGCAGCACATCGCCAGCATCTTGCACTTCATTCGCAGCGATCCCTATAATTGGTTTGCTCATCGACATCCCTCCCTGATTAACGATTTTTTCAGAAAAAAAGCGGCATCTAGCAGTTGCACAAGGCAAGCGCCGCTCTTTTTCTCAAGATATGTTTCAACTATTCTAAACCAATCCGCACTTTTTGTGAAACACTATTTTCACTTTCGCGATCATTTATTACAATCACCATTCTATTTAACCCCCTCTTTGATAAGCAATAAAGAACACCGCTAGTCAGATATAGTTGAATTTTACCAATGCTTTCTCTATGTAAAAAAACATGCGAGAAGCCGTTGCTTTCCGCATGTTTCGTCATTAAAATAATCGATTGTCTTTTAAAAACTCCAGCATCTGTGTTTTTAGGGGATCTTTTTCATTACGGATCAACTTTGTTTGCGTCGTTTCATCAAGTGTCGATGGCCGCTTTTTAGGAAAAGGCGCCGCTGGTTCTTCTGCCAACTCTAAGATTTGGAAGCTATCCACCACCACTTCTGCCGCACAAAGTCTCTGACCTTCTGGTGTTTCATAAGGACAGCCTTGCAAGTGTCCATTGATTTTGATACTTGCCCCTTTTTGAGTATACCGTAAAAAGGTCTCTGCCTGCTTTCCATGAATGACGCAAGCAAACCATTCATGGTGCACTTCTTCACTGTTTTGCCATTGAGACACAATGACAAGATCAAAACGTACGCCCTGATCGTCCGCCGCATCAAACGCTTCTTTACTAGGCATCTCTGCGATTTTCCCAGTAAGAACCACTTTATTCATTGCCACGTTGCATCCTCGCTTTTCTCTCATTTCTTGAGTGATCTTAACTTATGCGACCTATTCTACCACATTCCAAAAAACAAGCAATCAAAGGTCGAATGGCTTAAGAAATGCTTTGAACAAAATGAACCAACTCAAAGAATTCGTCTGATCCTGCCAATAATGTGCGATTTTCTGACTGAAAACTTTTCTTTGCCCCAGACAGCAAAAAAACAGTTGGTTCAATCCCCCTCTGAACCAACCGTCTTCTGCAGATCTTTATTTAGCAAAGGAATCTTGACTACCATAGCGATCAAAATGGAGGGTTTCGGTTTCGAGATAATCGATGATCGCTTTGGGGATCATGACCCCTTCTTGCTGGGCTTTTTCAAAGTGTATTTGGCTGATCTCTCCAGGATAGTAGACTTGTGATTGCCCTTCTACTGGCGGGATTGCATGCAGCTCAGTCACCATCTGATCGATGCTTTGCTTGAAAGTTTCGGTGTTGGTAAAACGAGATGGATCGATCACAAGCAGGAATTGTCCTAAGCGGCGTTTTTCCGTCAAGTCCGCATACATGGAGGTGACCTGTTTACCAAAAGCCAAGCCTAGCATTGAGCCAGCTAAAATATCCACCATCATCATCAAGCCATATCCTTTAGCACCAGCGATGGGCAATAATCCTTGGACTGCATAAGGATCGGTGGTAGGCAAGCCATGCTCGTCTACTGCCCAAGTATCGGGGATCTGCTGTTTCTTCGAGCGAGCGTCCAAAATTTTGCCCCACGCTTGAACCGTTGTCGCCATATCAAAAACCACCGGCGGATGATTGGCTCGTGGTGCAGCAAACGCGATTGGATTGGTGCCAAAATAGTTTTCGGTCCCACCAAAAGGCACCGCCATCGGATCCGATTGACACATGGCGATCGCCACTAAGTCGGCTTCAGCAGCCTGTTTGACGTAATACGCCATCGTCCCGCTATGGCTGGTCTGCTCGATTCCTACTGCAGCGATCCCGGCTTCTTTTGCCAGATGAATGGCGATCGCCATCGCTTCATTGCACACATAATGCCCCATACCGTTATCTCCGTGGAAAATTCCGGTAGCGGCGCCTGTTTTTTCAAAAGACATGTTTGGTTCCAGCGTGATGCCGCCTTTTACTAAACGCTCGGCATAGTAGTCCATCCGCACGGCACCATGAGAATGGATCCCGCACGCATCCGCAAAGGTCAAATGTGCCGCTGTTTCACTGGCAGCGGCTTCTGGCAAACCAGCAGCCAATAGTTTCTTTTTCATTAATGCTTCTAATTCCAGCAGAGAACGTCTGCTCATTTCTTCCATCTTTTCTCCTCCTTATGAAAAAGAGAAGCACGCTTGGCAACGGCTTCTCCTATTGATTAAATACGCGATGATCGAGTTCATCGGCTGACTTAGCGATCAGCAGCGCTGAATAGACGTCTGAGTTCACGTTCAAAATCGTCCGCAGCATGCCAACAAACCATTCGACACCAGCAAATAGCGCAATGCTTTCGATTGGTAAACCGAGCTGAGGAACAATGATTGCCAAGGAAACTAACCCCGCTCCGGGAACAATAGCATTGGCTAAAGAAACGAAAGTCGCAGTGACAGCTACCGTCACCATTTGGATCCCGTCAAAGTTGATTTGATACATTTGGGCGATCGTCATGACGGTAATCGCCATATGCATTGCTGACCCATTGCTGTTCAAAGACATGCCCAATGGCAATACCAAATTGGTGATGCGGCTACTGAGACCTAATTTGTTCTGGGATTCTTCCATAGCGATCGGCAGTGTGATGGCAGAGGAGGTTGTCGCCAAGGCCATGACCGACATATTTTTCATATTTTTGATCAATCGTAACGGATTGATCCGACAATACACGGTCAACAAGACTAGCCACAGCCCAAGGAACGTGACGGTGGCTAGACCGTAGACGAGCAAATAGCTGCCTAATGGCAAAATGATCTGCAAACCCAGGGAGCTGATCGTTGAAGCGATCAATGCAAAAATACCGATTGGTGCCACGATCATCACGTAACGAATGATGGCAATGACGACCTCATTCAGATCCACGATCAGCCCATAAAGAGCTGACTCAGGTTTCTTTTGCATAAAGCGATTGAGGGCAACACCAAAGAACAACCCAAAAACGATGATTTGAATAATTGACCCTTTACTCAACGCATCGAAAATATTCGTGGGAATAAAGTTGATCACTGTCTCTGATATAGAAATTTCTTGTGCTTGCAGAGGTTCACCGGCAGCTTGTGAAAAGTCGATCCCTTTGCCCGGAGCAAAGAAGACCGCCATCAGCACACCCCATGCAGCAGCGAATAAGGAGGAAATCCCAAAGACAGCGATCGTTTTTCCACCCAAACGTGTGAGTTCTTTCGGGGCAATGCCCCCAACTGCTTGAATGATTTGTCCAACGATCAATAACGGGATCGCCATTTGCATCAGACGCAAGAAAAGATCGCCCAAGATTTTTAGGAATGAAGCGGCTTGCCCAAAGAACAAACCGCAAAGAATCCCTAGAAGAACGGCAATAACGATCTGCGTCACCATCGGTAGTTTTTTTGCTTTCACTTTGATCCCCTCTTTATTTTCGAAGTATGGTTCCTGTATGCTGATCTAGTTCAGCTAACTTTTCGATTGAGGTAATAATCGCGGTTCTGGCTGCATCTTCTTCAACAAAATCAATCGCAGCTTCTATTTTTGGCAACATACTGCCCGCTGCAAAATGGCCTTCCTCGATGTAGCCCTTGGCTTGTGCCACACTGATTTCCCCTAAGGCTTGCTGATTCGGCTGGTTGTAATTGATGTAGATATTGTCGACACCGGTCAAAATAATCAGGCGATCGGCCTGCACATCTTTTGCTAAGACACTGGCGGTAAAGTCTTTGTCGTTGACGGCTTCCACGCCAGTAAACCCATTATCGTTGCGAACGACAGGTACGCCACCACCACCGGCGCAAATCGTGATCACACCAGCATCGACCAATGTTTTAATGGCTTCTTTTTCAACGATTTCTTGCGGTTTCGGGGATGGAACCACTTTGCGGAAACCACGCCCAGCATCTTCTTGATATACCCCGCCATTGGCTGCCATCGCAGCATTGGCTTCCTCTTCACTATAAAATGGTCCGACTGGTTTGGAAGGTTTCTCAAAGGATGGATCTGCTGGATCGACACGAACTTGGGTGACTAATGAGATCACTGAAGGATGTGCTTGACGTGTGGCAAACTCATTGATCAAGGCATTTTGCAGCCAATACCCGATACTTCCTTGAGTCATCGCCACGCAGCTGTCTAATTTCAATTGAGGATTTTTTTCACTTTCCCCGGCTTTTTGCTGCAGCAGTAAATTGCCGACTTGTGGTCCATTGCCGTGACAAACAATGACTTTTTCCCCTTTTTCGACAAAATCGGCAATATAACGTGCTGCTTGCGCAACAACTGCTTTTTGTCCTTCATCACTGGGGTCTTTATCTAAAATAGCATTACCGCCTAACGCGATCACATTCAAACTCATTTTATGCTCTCCTTCTGATTTTCCTTTGCTAATACGGCAAAAACACCTAATCCGATCAGCAGTAATAGACAAGACAGGTAAAACCCGACTTGCATCGATCCTAAAGAATCGGCTAAAAAGCCAGTAACATAAGGTGCTAAGATCGACCCCGACATCCCGATAAAGTTATAGGCACTTAAGGTCGTTCCTAAGGCGCCTTTTGGTGCGTTTTTCGTCACAAAGGTCACGACGATTGGATCAAGCGCCAGCTTGCCAGTCAATCCATACAAAATCAAAACAGTGATCAATAAGGTACGATCGGTTACAAAGGCAATGGCAAATACGGAAAGGGTCGCCAATGGGACCAATAAATAGACTAATTTTTTCGTCGCGCCAGTTTTATCATTCAATCGAGCAAAGATCAATGCACCTGGAATCGATGCCCATGGGACTAAGGAAGCAATAAAGCCGACACTCGCCCCTTCAAAGCCACGCTCGGCAATCAAGAATTGCGGCAACCAAGTAATGATCACAAAGTTTGCATAAATGCTGGTAAAGCAAAGAACAAAGGCTGCCACGAGATTGCGGTTTGAAAAAATCTGCTTCAAGGAAATCTTTTCTTTTGACCCTTCTTCTTTTATTTCTTGTCCTTCATCTTCTGGACGAATCACTTTTTCTTTCAAAACAAAATAGAACAATACACCGACGATCAAGGTCGGAATTGCCATTAGGAAGAAGGGTTGACTCCAATGGCCCCCATTATCCAAGACCAATTTACTAGAAAGCAAGTACCCGCCAGACGTTCCAAACGCCATCCCACTGTTGATAATGGCATTTCCGACGGTCCGTTTGTTGTCGGGAATCGCTTCGGTAGACAATGCGTATTGCGGACCGTAATAGGCACCTTGACCAATCCCTGCAATGGCACGAATCACTAAGAACAAAACAAAGCTTGTGGCTAGCCCACTGAAGTACGTAGTCACCGCCAATAAAACAAAGCCTAGAGCGATCACTAATTTGCGACCGATTTTGTCGCCGATGATACCAAAAGGAATTTGCGCAACGGCATAAGTCAAAAAGAAAATACTATTGGCAAGTCCTAGTTGTGTGTTGCTTAAATTGAATTCTTCTCCGATCACACCCATGATTGGATTGAAGATCGTCCGTGTGGCGTACATTAAAATCCAGCCGACAAAGAAAATAGCAACGACTTTTTTCCAGTAAGAATTGCTTACTTTGACCGCATCTTTCTGGTTACTGATTTCCATGATTTCTCCCCATTTCTATTCTTTTTCCTCAAGTGACAATGACTCCAACGCTAACAACAACCCAAAACTAAGATCTTTGCCTGACGAATGACCAACGGACATCAACTGCTGCACATCTTTTTCAATCACCTGTGGGTTTTGCTTTTTTAAGTCTTTAAATAATTGCAGCATCAGAGAATTGACATACCCTTGACTGGCACTTTGAATATAAGCAAGGCTGACATCCGTCGTAGACAGCGGTTTTGCCAATGCTTGCGCTAACGCGTCAGCTTCTGGCTGCTGCAAGGCATAGAGCATCGCTTGATAGGCAACGAGAAGATCATCGCCGCTAGGTGTCAATCCTTTGCCGCGACCAATCAGGTGGTCAATGATTGGTTCCCAATCTGAGACAGGCTGCCGCAATGCCGCAAACACTGCTTGGGTTTTCTCATCTTCTGGCAACCCAATCTTGGTTTCTAGTTCTTGCTGAAGCAGTATTTCTTTCAAAAGCTGCAATTCCGCAGAGGTGAAGGATAACTCCTTCACCTGCAGCGAAACCAATTCTTTCTCCTCTAATGAAAGAGAAAATGTTCCTTTTGTGCTGTAAAAGGTCAGACCATGCTCTCGGACTTGCACGCGATTGCCGACTTCGATCAAAGGCAAGACTTGTTCAAACAATGCATCGGGTAAAAAGACCCCGAAGCCAGTCAAATAGTTGCGATAGTTGTTGATATTGACCAGCTGCTGCCCGATCGTCACATTGAATGAACGATCAAACACGCTATGCACCCGACCGGTACGACCGAATCGTTGCAGTGGGTCTAGATAATCACTGATTTTGATTTTCTCAGTCAACATCGATCCCCAGATCCTTCGCATAAGCCGTCAAGGCATTTTCAAAACAGCCTAACGGTGCACGCACCGTGCCTGCGCCGACTTGACCGACACCTGCTTCTTTATGGGCGATCCCAGTATTGATGATTGGGGTGATGCCTGTTTCAACGACTTTGCGGATGTCGATCCCCAAACAAGTCCCTTGGAAGTCCCATGTTGGGATCGAGAAGGTCGGATTATGACCGAAACAGATTTTTGCCATTTCGTTGGAAGTTTCCAGCGCATCCTCAAAGCCCCCAGCGCCGACAAAGCGTGTTACCCCTGGTGCGGCTACCATCGCCATTGCTCCGACGCCGACGGTTTCAGTAATGGCACTGTCCCCAATATCAGGATTGCCATCTGCTTCGGTAAACCCAGTAAAGTACAAACCTTTCGGCGTATTAACTGGTGCAGTATGCCATTGGTCTTCTGTTTGGGCGACACGAACCCCAAAGTTAACACCGTTTCTCGTCATGGTGGTCACGATCGTTCCTTTGGCATCGACACGGGCACCGTCAACGATGGCTTTGCCAGTTGCCATCATGATATTCAAGAAGAACTGATCGGTATCTGCTAAGAACTTGATCACTTCATATTTTTGCTTTTCATCGATCTCTGTTTGGATGATCAACGGCGCGATTTCTTTCAAAAAGTTCAATGATGCTGCAATATTTCGTTGATGGAATTCATCCCCCATTGTGATCGACCGGGCAATCAATACATTCAAGTTGATGCCTTCTTCTGTTAATTGCAATGCCTTGGCAATGGTTGGTCCTAAAACGTCTTTGATCCAATCCAAACGATCGATGACTTCTTGTGAATAGGCACCAAATCGTAAGACTTTACCGATCCCTTCGTTCAAAATACAGTAGGCTTTGTTGCCGACAAGGCGGTTTTCAACCACAAAGACAGGCATATTCCCAGAAGTGATTCCCCCCATTGGTCCAACTGCCTGGACATGGTGACATGGCATAAAGCGGACTTCCCCACTTTCGAGTAAGCGGCGGGCTTCGTCTTCATCCTTCGCCCAGCGTTCAAACAAGGCAGCGCCGATACAAGACCCTTGCATCGGTCCCGTCATTTCCGACCATTGGATCGGCGGTCCTGCATGCAGCAAGGTTTTCTGGCTTTCGTTTAATTCAGCGATCACTGATTTAGCTGGAACGACATCGATCAAGAATGGTTGGGCATTTTTGATTTTATCCGTCACTGCTTGGTTTTCAGCTGTGATTTTTTCGTCAAATTCTTCTAACGCGTCTAAAATACGGATCATTTTCTTGTTGCCGTTGGCACGAGGACGCCAGTTAAATTGTTCTGTTTTCCCGCCATATTGCAGGATCGATTCATTGAAGCTTTGCAAGCCAACATTGATGATCCGTGGTTTGGTGGTCAACAGCTCCATCACTTTCTCGCTAACTGTCGGCACCTCAACTTTGCTACCAGTATAGTCATTGACCGCTTTGTCTGCTTCAGAAAGAGTCGCCCCTTTTAAGGCGAGGGCTAATTGCACTGCTTGAGCATTGCTTGGTGCCACATAGACGCCAGCTGCTTTCAAACGGTTGACTGCTTCTTGATAGTTTTGCGGATCTTTTTCAGTTCCGCAGACGGTAGCAACAAAGTACAGCGTGCGATCAGCTGCTTGGGCTGTTTGCTGTGCAGCTTCGATGGCTGGTAACAGTGCACCTACCATATCTGCATGTGCGCCGTAACCTAACACCACATCAAATAAAATGACCCCGGTTTGCTCATCTTGCGCATAGTCTTCGATTTTTTTGATGCGCACTTCAGGATCGATCATTGGGTGCGGTTTGCCTTGGGTATAGATATCATCACCAAGGTCGATCACATCATAGCCGTGGGAATGCAAGATATAGCCTTCTTGTTTTACAAGGCCTTCTAGATTCAAGGCTTCGGAGATCAGCATTCCTGCTTCGGCAGCTAATGTACCGCCAGAATAAAGACCTTTGACCACTTTATCTTCAGCGAGTTTGGGCACATCTGGGGTTTCCACGCGTTCAAAATAGTTCGCTTTGACGGGTTCTTCATTGGCAAGATCAACAGCAATGCGCGCTGTTTCTTCCAGCGTATGTGCCAAATAGACTTTTCCTTCATGGGCTTCTGGTTTTTCTCCTAAGAAAATCGCTACCACAGGTTTGCTGATACTTTGCAGCAATTGAACGACTTCATCCCGCACTTCTTTTGCAGGTGGTTTCGAGATCACGCAAATCACATCTGTCGGTTCATGATTTTCTAAAGCAACGATGGCATCTTTGACAGTGATCGCCCCAACTTTGTCGCTTAAGTCACGTCCGCCGGTCCCGATGGCATGAACGACACCACCGCCTAATCGGTCAATGATCGTCGTCACTTCTTGAATCCCCGTACCAGAGGCACCAACGACACCGATGTTTCCTGGTGCCACAACATTCGTGAAGGCAATCGGAATGCTAGAAATAATACCAGTCCCACAGTCAGGCCCCATCATCAATAAGCCTTTTTCATGAGCCAGCTTTTTCAAACGCACTTCATCTTCGATAGCGACATTGTCCGTAAAAGAGAAAACATGCAAGTCATTTTTTAGCGCTTTTTCCATCTCGGCTGCGCCATATTCCCCAGGAATACTAAATAATGCAACATTGGCATCTGGCATTGCGCTCAAGGCTTCTTGCCATGAAGCCGCCGCTGGCGTTTCTTTGCCTTGATCTTTTGCTGAAAGATCAGCTAAGAATGAATCGATCGCTGGCATTACTTGATCCATGATCTGTTCGTTTTGGCTATCGACCACGATCATCATATCGTTGGGTGAAGCACCTTCTGCCTCTTTAGAAAGCAATCCAGTGTTATTTAATATGTCTTTGTTTGCATCCGTCCCCATCATGATTTGACTCATTTCGACATCGCCTAGATCATTGATCGTATTCGTCAGCAGCATTAAGTTAATGGAATCTTGGTAGTTATTCTTTAAGATTACTGTGTGCAGCATTTGTTCTCCTCCTTTTCTTATACTCTCATTCTAACGAGCCTTGTTTGCGTTTTCATTGGATAAAGTTCTAAAAAAATGCTATACTTTTTATCCAAAAGAGAAAAAAGGAGCATTTTATGAAATTAAAAGAATTGGTTGAACTGCCGCTTTTTGAAAAAAGTAAAGTCCTGACTGGCTCCATTGGTTTAACAAATTCCGTTGGTTCCGTTATGGTGCTGGAAGCGATGGATATCGAGAAATGGAGCAAAGCCCATCAATTGATTTTGACTTCTTTTTATGCCTTCAAAGACCAATCCCCTGAGGAACTGCGTGTTTTTTTTGAAAAAATGCAGCAAATCGGCGTCAGCGGTTTAGTGATCAAAGTGGATCGCTTGATCCCTATGATTCCAGATTGGGTGATCGAGCTTAGCTTTGCTTATCAGATCCCTTTGATCAAAGTGCAGCAAGAAGTCAGCTATGAAGCCATCATGCTAGCGGTTTACGAACCATTGCTGAATCACCAAACCCAGCTGCTGCGTACCTATTACGAAGTTCGCCAGCGCTTCATGAAAGTCGAGCGCAACCACTCTTCTTTCGATCAGATCATGCAGGAGTTCTATCAATTGATCGAAAAGCCTTGTTCTTTGCGCATCCCCCATTTAGATGTGCATGTGTCCGTCGGTCAATCCTTTAAGAATTTCGTGGTGACCAAACAAGAACCCATGAAAACCGTCGAGTTTACCAAGAACCACTACGAATATTTGGAATTATTTTCTCATGAGAACAATCAATATGTGACTGCCCTCAAAGTAGAGATCATCAATCCTTACAATGATTTATGTACTTTGATCGTTTATCAGAAAGATTCGCAGATCCCTGAGGCAAAAGTCATGATTATTGAAAATGTGATCGACGTCATCTATGAACGCCTCCAAATGGAGTATTTGTTGAAGAAAGAGCGCTACAATCGCATGAACAATCTTGCCGATGCGATCTTGCAAAACACTCCTAGCAATTTGGCTGAGCTGGATCTTTTGTTAGAAGAAGCGCAACTGGATCGCTATGATTTCTACCAAGGCATCGCCTTTGCTTCCAACAGCTTTAAAGATAAAGAGCGTAAGTCCGTCGTTTTGCACAAGCTACGGGCGTTGAAAACACCCCACGTCTTTTTCGAACACCATAATTATTTGGTGATCCTTTATAATTTCCAATCGATCGCCCATCAGGTGACGAAACAGATGCTGCAGACACATTTTGATGATGCCCTGCTAGCCGATGAACATGGCTGCTTGGTGGTCAGCGAAGTCTTGCGCAAGGAACAGATCAAAGAGATCCTGCCAGAGTGTTTGGATGCGATCCGCTTCAATCGGCAGTTTTATTTGGCGCCGATCATTGCCTATAGCGACTTAGGTATCTTTAGTTCCTTTATCAAGGAGAACCAACTAGAAAAGCTGCAGCAAAGCATTCCCCCGAAGCTGTATCAACTTTCGGAAGAAAATGAAGAGCTGTTCAAAACGCTGTATACCTTTTTTATCACGAATCGCAATTACAAAAATACGGCTGAAACCTTGTTTCTTCATGCCAAAACGATTCGCTACCGGCTAAGCAAAATTGAACAGCTCCTAGAGATCGATCTGACAAGTCCAATCCAATTAGTCAATTACGAGATCGGCACCTATTTATTAGAGCTTCAGAAAAGGAGTCAAGCAAAATGAAAAAAGAATGGCAATTGACCACCGGCGCTTCGGTGACCCTTTATCCTGCTTCTGAGAAATACCTGGTTTATTTTCACGGTGGCGGTTTTGTTTATGGAACCCGCCAAGACATTCCCGCATCACTGATCGCACTATTTCAAGCGCAGCAATACAGCGTCCTCACAGTCGATTATTTGCTGGCACCTAATTCCTCGTTAGCGGAGATTTTAGCAATGAACTGGCAGAACTTTCAAGAATTGCAAGCAACTGTGCTTAAAGATCGCCCATTTTGTTTCTGCGGTCGGTCAGCCGGTGGGTATTTGATGCTGGCGCTGACCCAGCAATTACTGAAGGAACAACAGAGATTACCTGAAAAACTGGTCAACTTTTATGGGTACACCGATCTTTCTTTTATCGAAAACAAACGAGTCTTGCAGCAGCCGCTCTTAAGCAAAGAGCAAGTCCCTCCTTTGGATCAAACCGAGATCGTTTGGGATGATCCGCAGTTTCAGCGCTATTTGCCTTATGTTTATTGGGTCCAACAGCAAGAACTCGCCACCATCTATGGGCTAACAGCTGAGGATCTTTCTGACTATGCCATTGATCCTGAGCTGCTTTCACAATTTCCTCCAATTTTCAGCAGTGCTAGCAGTACCGATGAGGAAGTACCTTTTCGTTACAGCAAAGGCTTGAAGAAAGTGCCTAAAAGTAAATTTGTCCCTGTCTATGATTTGCCCCACGACTTTTTGAAAAACGTCGAGGAGCCGCAAGTCCAAATGGTCTTTCAGCAGCTTGCCCATTGGCTCGAACAATAATTTGTTACAAGTAAAGTGAAAATAATGTTTTTTTATTTTAATGATTGCGCAGAATAATTCTAATTGCCTTCGCTTCCTCCTCATCTCAAAAACGTGTGGTTTAATGAAACTCTTTTATTAAAAAAAAGCTTGATACAGGCTCAATTCAAGAGAGAATGCTATACTAAAGGGGAGTATGTTATAGGAAAGAAGGATGAGGTTTTATGCATTTTGTCGGGATTTTGTGTTTGATCCTAATCACGACGACCCTCTTCTCGCATCTGGCGAGACGGATGGGCGTTCCTGCTGTCATCGGGCAGTTGCTAGCGGGGGTTTTATTAGGAGGCGCAGGACTCAATTGGGTCCATCCAGATATTCTAGTTCATGATTTTTCAGAGATTGGTGTTATTTTGCTGATGTTTTTAGCGGGACTGGAAAGTGATATTTCTTTATTGAAACGCTATTTTCGTCCAGGAATGCTCGTTGCCCTTTTAGGGATCGTGTTCCCGATGCTCTTCGGGTATGCCACAGGAGTCGGTTTTCAAAGCAGTCCCACAGAAGCGTTCTTTTTCGGGATCGTATTAGCTGCCACCTCAGTCAGTATTTCTGTCGAAGTATTGAAAGAGTTGAATGTGGTGAACACGAAAGAAGGTTCGACGATTCTTGGTGCTTCCGTCGTGGATGATATTTTGGTCGTGTTGGTTTTGAGTCTTAGCCTTTCCTTTTTAGGCGGCGAAAGCAGCCAAGCAACACCACTGCCGGTCACCTTATTGGTAGAACTGATTTATTTTGTGTTGATTTTTCTATTGGTGAAATGGATCGCTCCGTTCTTATTGGCACTTGCAGAAAAGCTATTTGCAAATTCCGCGGTGATCATCATGTCACTGATCATCTGCTTAGGAATGGCGTATCTTGCTGACCTTGTTGGGTTAAGCTCTGTCATTGGTGCCTTCTTCGCAGGGATCGCTGTCAGTCAAACGAAGGTTCGTGAGGAAGTGGAACACAGTGTCGAAGCATTAGGTTATGCCGTCTTCATTCCGGTGTTCTTTGTCAGCGTTGGCTTAGAAGTTGATTTTTCCCGCTTAAATGAGCAATTATTCTTTATTCTTGCCTTTACCGTGGTCGCGATCTTGACCAAACTGGTCGGCGGCTATGTCGGGGCGAAAATCGCGAAATTCTCGAACAACAGTGCTTGGATGGTGGGAGCTGGAATGATTTCCCGAGGTGAAATGGCATTGATCATTTTGCAGATTGGTCAACAAAACCAATTGATTTCGTCCACATTGTATTCCCCTTTGGTGATCGTTGTCTTGTTGAGCACCTTGATCTCTCCACTGATCTTAAAATACTTTACGAAAAAGATTTATTAAGCGATGTAGCAACAGCTAGGCGATACCGATTAGTGCAAAAAAACAGTGCGGGTTTTGTAGTGACCGCTCAACGGCCGATTTTTTGATCGAACGTTGGGCGGTCATTTCCTTTCCCGCGCTGTTTTTCTCTATACAGGTATAAAAGCGACAATGCTGCTAGTTACTGGAAACCAATGTTAATTTCCCATGATCGATTTGATACACGTCATCCGCGACAGCATCAATAAACGCTTGATCGTGAGAAGTGAACAAAATCATGCCACGATAGCTGCGAATCAATTGTTCCAAGACGTTGATTGTCGGCAGATCAATAAAGTTCGTCGGTTCATCAAGAATCAAGACATTGGCAGCTTGAGTAAAGATGCGTGCAAGCTCGACCCGTGTCGCTTCTCCGCCGCTTAGCACATTGACTGGCTTCATCACTTCATTCTGGCTAAATCCTAGATTGTGTAAAATACTGCGGACCAGTGGTTCCTGATAGTCTGTTTGAGCCATCAATTCCGTCAAAAGTGGTGTGGTGCTGTTTTTTCGATAGCCCATTTGCTCGTATATCGCAAAGACGATTTTCGGTGATAAATAGATCCCCTCTCCACCTGCGATGATTTCTTTTAGTAAAGTCGACTTCCCCGAACCGTTCGGACCCACGATAGCGATTTTCTTCCCGGCAGCAAACTGGAAACTGCTGCTGTCTAGCAAACATTTCGTCCCTCTTTGAATGGTTACTTGCTCCCCACGAATCGGTCGTTTATTATGCAGTTCCACTGCAGGGACTACTGGAAAACGAATCACCTGCTGCTGGGCGACACCCTTCACTTCTTCCAACTGATCCAAGCGGCTTTCCATGGCTTTGACTGTTTTTTGCAATGACTTTTGCACCGTGTCCTTTTGTTTTGATGACGACAAACGGTCTGGTCGGATGTTCTGCTGCCGCTTTTTTTCAGAAATGCGACTGCTCTTGATCACTTGTTCTTTTTTCTTTTGGATTGCTTGAGTCAACTGCTGCTTTTGTTGCTGATACTGCACCGCCTCCCAGGCAACACGCTGTGTCGCTTGCTCTTTTTGCTGTCGGTAACTGTCATAATTGCCAGAATACTCGATGACTTTGCCTTGATCGACTTCCCAGATTTTCGTTGCCAGCTGATTCAATAGGTACCGATCATGACTGACCACGATCAGGGTGCCATAATAATACTGCAATTCCTCAATCAAGACTTGAATTCCTTGCTGGTCTAAATGGCTCGTTGGCTCATCGAGCAAAAGTCCTAATTGATAGGAAGATAACATTTGTGCCAACCGGTATTTGGTCTCCTCCCCGCCACTTAGTGTCGCCAATTCATTAGTTGGGATCGAAAAACGACCAAACAGCGCCCAGTCAAGAGCCTCCGTCTTTTCAGTCACCTCAGCGATTTGCGGGAAATAGTGAAACGAATTTTCTCTTTGGATCGTTCCTGAATCAGGATCGATCACTCCCGCAATCAATTTCAGCAAGGTGGACTTGCCTTGCCCGTTTGCGCCCACGATCCCGATACGATCTGTTTGATAGGCGCTCAGTTCTTCAATGTTCAGTACTTCTTTGGACCCATAATTTTTGATTAGCTTGTTTATTTTTACACTTAATTGTTCCATCAGTCTGTCCTTCCCGTCTAGGAAAACGCAAGAACAAAAAAAGGGCATAGCCTACCGCTATACCCTGATTTTAATAAGAAATTGGAAAAAAGAGGACACTCATCCCTTGAAATCACGATTGCCTAGACTTTTGAAATAGATTTAAATTAGCTATTCAAAAGGTCAATCCACAATTTCATCGATGCTGTCATGTTTTTCCTCCTCTTTTTGTCGTATTTATCTGTTGAATGACGAGCTGAAAATCACTCGCTACTGTTTACCGTTTACGGTATTTCAGGAAGCTTCTTTCGTCTATCAACGAATAAATCGTAGCACGTTTTCAAAAAAGAGTAAAGTTTCATCACAAGAATGATTGGTCTTATACGCCATCGGTGATTTTTTCTGCTAATTTGACCGGGGCTTTTTCACCATTGAAGACTGCACGATCCAGTTCTCCTTCATCATGAGCAACGATCAACGCCACCGTGACGTCAGGATCCACATTCAAAAGGGTCCGAAACATCCCAGAAAACCAATCGATCCCTGCCAGTAAGGCGATGCTTTCATTAGGCAGTCCTAACATAGGTAAAACCGTAGCCAGTGTGACTAATCCGCCGCCTGGAACGACGATCGTTCCCAAGCATGCCAACGAGGACAACAAGACCACTTGCAAAAGATCCCCCAAGCTTAATTGGATCTGGTACGCCTGAGCAACGGTTACGATTGCCAGGGCTAAAAATAAGGAGAGCCCATTGCTATTTAAGGTCATGCCCAGAGGCATCACGAGCTTATTGATTCGATCACTGATCCCAAATCGTTCTTTGCCATCTTCGATTTGAAACGGCAATGAAACAGCAGAAGAGGTGGTCGTAAAGGAAATCACCGAGAGGCGCCACATGTTCTTTATCAAACGAAACAAGGAAACTTTGCAATAGAGCGACGTCAAGAGAAACCAAAGAAACAAAAAGAGCAAAGATGCTGCTGCTAACGTCAATAAAAAACTGGCTAACATTCCCAAAACACGAATACCGGTATCTTCTACTAAGGAAGCAACAAGGCCGAAAATCCCGATCGGCGCCAACTTCATGATCATGCTGACCATTTTTATCAAAATATGATTAAAACTGCTGATCATATCTAGAAACAGCTGATTCTTTTTTTCATGCTTGATCAAGCTCAAGGCAAGGCCAAAGAAGAGCGAAAAAATAATCACTTGGATCATATTCTGCTCCACCATGGCTTGAATAATGTTCAGTGGAACAAAGTTTAAGATGACTTCTTCCATGCTGCTGGTACTTAATGCGGTTTCTGTACTTTGCAGCAGGGACTGATCAAGGCCTGCGCCGGGCTTGAGGATCAAGGCGAATAAGAGACCGAAAATAGCGGCGACAAGGGTCGAACCGGTAAACCAGAGGAAGACTTTCCCGCCGATCCCACCTAATTCTTTTGGATCAAGTCCCCCCACCGCTTCAATCACCGAGCCCATGACCAACACGACCACAGACATTTGAATCAGTCGCAAGAAGAAGTCCCCGACTAGCTGCATTTGATCACCTAAACCGGGAAAGGAAACGCCCCAAAAAATCCCCAATACCGTTGCAATCATGATTTGGTTGGTCAAACTGATTTTTAAGGATCGTTTTTTCATCTGTTGTTCCTCACTTTTCTACTTGGCTGTTTTCTTAGAGTTTACAGTCAAGAATAAGAATGTACCACCGATCAACAAAATAATTGCGATATAAAAGCCCATTACTTTTGACCCTGTTGCATCCGAGATCGATCCGGTCAATGTTGGTGCGATAACGGAAGACATCATGCCGAAAAAGTTGAAGACCCCTAATGTCGTACCGACCCCAACTTTGGGTGCATTTTCCCCTAGCCAAGAAATGATGATTGGTTCAACCGCTAGTTTTCCAAGGAACCCGTACAAGATCAACGCGATCATTAAGAAGGTCGAATTTGTTGCTTGCACCGTTACTAATAACATCAACGCCGCCAACACTTCTAAAATAACGATAAAAGTTACTTTTTTATGCATGTATTTGTCTGCCAAGCGGCTAAAGAACAAGGCCCCAGGAATCGAAGCAAATGCCACCAATGAAGAAGAGAAGCCGATTGCGACTCCTTGGAAGCCTCGTTCTGTTCCTAAGAAGTTTGGTAGCCAAGTAACCGTCATATAGTAGGCATAACACGTCGCAAAATATAACACATACGTAAAGAGCATCCGCAGTGAGAACAAGGTCGAAAGGGAAACTTTTTCTTTCGGCTGATCCGTTGTTTCTTCTTCAGCTGCTGCTTGACTCTCCAAGAAAGCTACGTCTTCTTTGTTGCTGCGGATCACCAATGCGAAAGCGATCGTCATACAAACGATCAAGAAAGCGGATAAATACATCATTGTTTGCCAAGGCATGTTCATCTGAATAACGATAAAGCTTGATAAGATCATCCCAAACCCTGAACCAACGGCAGAACCACTATTGACGATCGCTGTTGAGAAGCTCTTCTTTTCTTTCGGAATGTTCTGTGAGGTCAAAGAATACGCGGAGCCGTAAAAAGACCCACAGCCGATCCCTGCTAAAAAGCTACCGGTATAGATCATGGTGATTGAAGAGGCTTGTGAAATCAGTAAAGCTGCCAGTGCAAATACCACAAATCCCGGAAGCAGAACTGTTTTCTTCCCAATCTTATCCACTAAAAAGCCGGCAGGGATCTGCATGATCACATAGCCGAAAAAGTAAAAGCTGGCGATCGATCCTAATGCTGTATCAGAAATATTGCCGCCAAGTGACTCATTGATTTGCGGATAGACCGGTGATAACGCAGCACGATAAATCCATATAGTGACCCAGCCTGAACACATTAAGATAATAATTTGTTTCCAGTAGGCAAGCCCACCACGTTCTTTATTGATTTCCATTTTTTTCCCTCCATCAGTTACACAAGTAAAGTTTGTGAAGCACGCCAACGAAAGCGCTTTAAGATAGTCTTAGTGTACGTTTTTTTGCCGACGATTGCATTTGTCATTTTTCACAAAGCGCTTCCAGTCGTTGTGCATTTGTGCTAAAATTTTAAGTCGTTTTTTGGTAGTAATTTAACGCAGCGATGAGCGCTTTGCCGGCAGAAATTGGTGCTTGCTGGTACAATAGTGCCCCTTCTAACGCGGCTAGGACATATAAAATATTTTCTTTGCGGCTGCTGTAACCCATATTTCCAATCCGCCAGATTTTTCCTTTTAGATCACCAAATGAACTAGCGATCTCTACACCAAAGGAGTGAAGCATCTCTTCTCGGACAGCTTCGCCATCAACACCTTCTGGAATAAAGATGGGGGTAACTGTCGGCATTTTGGTTGCTTTTTCGCCATAAATTGAAAGCCCCATTGCCTCCAGTCCAGCGACCAGTGCCCCTTCATTCGTCAAATGACGTTGATAGGCTGCATCGAGGCCTTCGTTTAGCAACATCCGTAATCCTTCATGAAGCGCATAGATCATACTCGTCGCTTCTGTGTGATGGTTGATTCGCTCTTTATTCCAGTAGCGTTGCAGTTGACTCAAATCCAAGTAATTACTCATAATGTGCCGCTTGTTTCGATCCGTTTTGCTCAAGCCTAATTCTTTTTGGTAACGGGAATTAAGGACAGCTTCGACTCGCTCGTTGTAGGTCACTAATGAAAGACCAGACGGCACGCTTAAACACTTCTGAGTACCAGCAATTGCCAAATCGACACACCAATCATCGACTGACAGGGCTACGCCACCATAAGTCGCCACCATGTCAACGACAAAGAAAATATCTTTTGCGCGACAATACTGCCCGATTTCTGCTAACGGCTGCATTTGCCCGTTGGCGGTTTCCCCGTGGACCATCGCCACGATTTTGGGTTGAAATGCGACGATTTCTTTGATGACCTCTGCGGGTGCAAAAGGAGCTGTCCACTCTTTTTCCACATATTTGACTTGCGCTTGAGCACGTTCACAGATTTCTCCCAGTAAGAAAGCAAAGCGCCCATAGGCTGGGATCAAGACTTTGTCCCCTGGTTCGATCAAAGCGATCAGCGCCGCTTCTAAACCAGCTCGGGAAGTCCCGTCAATGGCAAATGCCTCTTTGTTTTTGGTTCCAAACGGTTGTTTGATCATTTCTTTGACCTCATCCATGATCGCCAAAAAATTCGGATCAAACTGCCCCAAAATGCGATTGGTCATTGCTTGTAGAACAGCTGGATGGGCTTCTACAGGCCCAGGTGTCATGATCGTACGTTGTGCGATCGTTAACTCTTTATACATCTTTTTCCCTCATTTCTCTTTTTGATTTCACTGTCCAACGCCTTGTCAACGTTTCCAAGTTTGTTGTACAATAAAGCTAAAAAAGGACATGTTTTTGTTTATTTTGTTCAATTCCAAAAGGAGTTTCTCTATGAAGTTAGTTGCTGAATTGCTTGCTACACCACGCTTTTCCAATTTGCGTTTGTTGACAGATCCCATTACCGCGGAAATTCCCGTCGACAGTATCGAAATCACTGAGACCCCCGATATCGCCCACTATATTCCTGAGCATACCTTTATCTTAAGCACGGCGATGGTTTATAAAGATAATCAAGGAGCGCTTCTAGAACTGATCGATTCTCTCGTAGCCAAAAATGCCGCTGGATTAGGCATCAAGATCGGTCGTTTTTTGGATGTCATCGATCCTGAAGTCATCGCCTACGCTGATAGCTTGGGTTTCCCCATCGTAGAAGTACCTGCCACGATGCCGCTGGGTCGTTTGATGCACCAGCTTTTGAATTTATTGTGGAACACCAAAACCGAGCAGCTGAGTTATGCGTTAGACATTCAAAAACGGTTCTCTGCTTCCTTGATGAAGGATGTCAGCATCGCTCGCTTTATCGCTGATTTTGGCCAAATGGTCAATACACCGATCATTTTGTTGAATCCTTTTAAACAAGTGATTGCCCACTCCAAGCATTTCACCCGCATGTCAAAACCCGCGGAGTACTACATCCATCAATTAGGACAAACGAAAGGGGTTTTTACTGGTGAAAAAAGCGGGGCGATCCCTATCAAAGATCTTCATGAAAAAACGTCACAAATTTCTTATTATGCCATTGAAACCTCCACTTATTTCCCCCATTATTTAGTCATTTTGAATCCTGAGGCAATTCCTTATCCTGTCTCGGATTTTGCGCTGGAACAAGCAGCATTGGTCTTGTCGTTTATGCTCTACAAGAACCAAAAAGTGCAAGAATCTTTTGAAGATTTAAAAAGTGACTTTTTAACACGGATGATCGAATACCAGCAATCGACCAAGCAAGAACAAAAAGATTGGTTAGATCTCGGAAAGACTTACGGGTTAGTCAAAGCCCGCCATTATCGTGTCATCTATGGTGCCTGTGAACCAACCAAAGAAACCAAAGGCAAAGACAAATACCTAAAAGAAGAAAGTGACTTGGTTTATCAGTGGTTTAGTGAACAACTGCCTTATCGCATCAAAGATGTTTGTCTCTTTCGCTTAAAGGGCAGCAATCACTTTGCGATTTTCGTGCAGCACAAGTGTGATGCCTTAGAAGACCATTTGATCGAGACCGCCAATGCTTTGACCAATCGGTTGCCATTTCGAATGGCCTTTGGTGTAGGAAGTGTCTGTGAAAGTATCAATGATTTAGCCAGCTCCTACATCGAAGCAAAAACTGCGTATGAAGAACGAAGAGGCCAACATGATTCTTCCATCGTCTCTTTCTACCATCAAAGGGGAATGCGGAGTCTATTTGAAAAAATGAGTCCTGAAGATATCCATTATTTCTGCCGTACGATTCTTAAAGAATTGGCGTTTCCGCAAGAAGATGCCACCATCGAATTGCGCAAAACCTTACGGGCTTACTTGGATTATCAATGTGAGATCACCCGCACCGCCAAAGCCTTGTTCGTTCATCGCAACACGATCAAATACCGCATCGAACAGTGTCAAAAGCTACTAGGAAAAAACGTGCATGATCCTAGCATCAGCCTGGATCTGCGTTTAGCCCTTGAGCTGTCGGAAGAAGGCGACTAATAGGCGAATCAAGCAGTTGGATCGCTGGTTTTACCCAGCGATCCTTGTGCCTGCTTCACCTAACAATGCTAAGTCCGCTTCTTCCAATGAGCAGATGATTGCTGTCTTTCCTTGTTTGGCAAACGCAATCGCCGCTTCCATTTTCGGCCCCATACTACCTTCTGCAAAATGCCCCGCATCAAAATATGCTTGCGCTTCACTTACGGATAAGCCCGTTAATTTTTCTTGCTCCGGTGTTCCATAATTGATATAAACGTTGTTGACGTCGGTCAGCATCATAAATACATCGGCATCCACTTGTTCTGCCAGTTTTTTCCCGGTTCGGTCTTTATCGATGACTGCTTCGATCCCTTTCAAGCCTTCCGCTTGTTTTACGACTGGAATCCCACCGCCGCCACCAGCGATCACGATGGTATTTTGATTCAATAAATGAACCATTGATTCCACGCCGTGGATCGTCACAGGTTGTGGAGATGGCACGACGCGACGGTACCCACGTCCAGCATCTTCTTCCATCACCCAATGTTTTTCCTCAGCCATCTTTTTTGCTTCTTCTTCTGAGTAGAACAAGCCGATCGGCTTCGTTGGCTTTTCAAACGCGGGATCATCCGCTGCCACTTCCACTTGGGTCAATAAGGTCACGACATTGCTGGTCAGTTCTTCTTGCTCGATTTTATTTTTGATGCTTTGCTCCATTAAATAACCGATAAAGCCTTGTGACTCTGCATTGCAGACATCCAGTGGAAAAGGCGGCACGACTTCTTTGGCTTCTTCATTTTGTCGTAAAATATTGCCGACTTGCGGACCATTGCCGTGCGTCACGACGATTTGATGGTCAAGCTTCTCGATTTTAGCGATCTGTTCTGCACTTAACTGGATATTTGCAAGCTGTGTCTCAACGGTCGCTGGTTGATTCGGTTTTAAAATTGCATTGCCCCCTAGAGCGATGACCACTCGTTTTGCCATATGAATTCCTCATTTCTATTGTTTTGAAATTGATCGATACTGCGAGCAAACCCTGCCAAAAAGTCGGCCCCCGAGGTGTGACCGATCGCTAGTATCTCTTTGATTACTTGGGAAAAAGCCGCTGAATCGGTACACCTGGTCAAGGATAATGCCGATTGATTGAATGCGCCTGTCAGTGCATGCAGAAGATAGTGTTTACTGACGTCAGTCGTTAAATCATTGACTGTCAACAGCCTTCTTTGTAGATAAGCCACCAAGCGGGTATCTTCTTGCCCCATCACTCGGCGAGCCAGTAAATGACCAACTAGCATATCATCGCCTGTGGGGGTCAATCCGACACCCCGTCCGACTAAATAAGCGACTGCTTGCCGTTGTTCCTTAAATGAAGGCGTGCATAGCTGATCGATTGCGTCATAAAACGGATGATTGCTGCGGATGGTTTCTGAAACAGCTTCTTGAATTCCCGTCTTTTCCGTGACGCTTTGGAGGGCTGACCAAAACAGTTCTCGATCAAATGGGACTGTGCCAGCTGGAAAGGTGGTTGTAAATTTGGCTGCCTTTTGAAAAGACAGACGATGATGCGGAAAATGGATCACCCGTTGCTGAACCAAAAGACTGGTACCAGCAACTAAGCCTGTCGCCAACGCTGCATAATCGTCGGCAGCTAAAATCATCCCTTTGGGCACGCGAGCCGCTTGTTTGGAGACACAGATCAGCTGATCCTGACGAGGATCTTGTAGATTGAAACTATGCTGAAACACACTGTGAACGATCCAGTTGCCATTGATAAATGCGGGTTCAAATAAAGCTTGGTCGATCCATTTTGCCTGTATCATCGCTAGGTTGCTCCTTTTTCACGTTTTCAGTCCCTGATTTATTCTTCAAATCCTAATTTTTTTGCATAAGCCAAGACAGCTTTTTCAAAGCAATCCATTGGTGGTGTCACTGTCCCGGCACCAATTTGTCCCCGTCCAGCTTGTTTGTTGGCGATCCCTGTATTGATCACCGGTAAGATCCCTGTTTCCACGACTTTCCGAGCATCGATCCCTAAACAGATCCCTTTGAAGTCCCATGTAGGAACGGGAAAATTCGGATTGGTATCAATGGAGATCTCTAACATCTCATTGCTGGTTTTCAACGCATCGTGAAATCCGCCGGAACCAACGAAGCGTGTCACAGCTGGGGCAGCAATCATTGCCATTCCCCCAACACCAAAGGTTTCCGTAATGGCACTGTCGCCCATATCTGGAGAGGCATCTTCTTCACTGAATCCTGAGAAATAGAGCCCTTTTGGTGTATTGACAGGACCAGTAAACCACTCGTCCCCCATGCCAGAAATACGGATACCGAATTCATGCCCGTTGCGACACATTGCGGTCACAACCGTGCCTTCTTCAATCGTCCGGGCGCCATCAAGCACCGCTTTTGAAGAAGCCATCATAATATTCAAGAAAAACTGATCCGTGTCTGCTAGAAACTGAATGACTTCTGGTTTTTCTTTTTCAAATCCTTCCAGAGTAACGATCGCTGGTGCTACTTCTTTTAAGAACGCCAACGAAGCAGCGATATTCCGTTGATGGAACTCATCCCCCATGGCGATTGCTTTTGCGACTAAGACATTGATGTTCAATCCATCGGGTTTTGTTTGTAGTGCAGCACTTAAAACTGGTGCTAACGTATTTTTCATCCAATGCAAGCGATCAATGACTTCTTGAGAATAGGCGCCAAAACGTAAAACTGCCCCGATCCCTTCGTTCATCGTACAATACGCTCGGTTGCCATCGGTTTTGTTTTCTACCACGAGCACTGGCATATTGGCAGAGGTGATGCCCCCCATTGGGCCAACCGCTTGCACGTGGTGACAAGGAATCAGTTGAACTTCCCCAGATGCTAATAAATGACGTACCTCTTCTTCCGTTTCGCCCCAGCCTTCAAAAAGCCCCGCACCAACACAAGCACCTTGAATCGGATCGATCATCTGATCGTAGCGGATCGGTGGTCCTGCATGCAATAGGACTTTTCCTTCACCTAACTCTGGAATGACACTGACTGCTGGAACGACATCCAGCAAAAAAGGCGAACCCGCAACGATTTTGGCAATAACGGCTTGGTTTGCTTCTTCAATAGTTTCGTACACGATAACTTCCTCCTACTCTGATAGTGACACTTGTGCTAAGAAACGTAAGGCTTTTTGTAACGTTACGTTTCCACCAGCAATTGGCTGCCAGTCATATTGAACGACTTGACCGTGATGCGCCTGGATTGCTTCCGCAAAGCTACGCAATCCTACATTGATGAATGCGTCATTCGCCAACAATTCGCGGCTCTTTTCAGATGGCTCTGGCAATGCATCGGCAGTTGTCACTGCTTTTGGCAACAGCTTACGATTAATTGGTGAAAAGGGGTGACCGAGTAATGCTAAAGCTTTTTTGACTGCTTGGGCATTGCTTTGACACAAAATCACGCCAGCTGCTATTAAAATCTCTGCTTGCTCGTTGCTGTCTTGGGGGTCTAAATCAGTTCCGACGATCGTAGCGATCACCGCTAACTCCCGGCCAGCTGCTTGTGCAGCTTCCTTCAACGATTTGATGGTCGGTGCCAATTCACTCGCCATATCTTGATGAGAGCCGTACCCTAAAACGATATCTAACAAAATCACTGCCGTTTCAGGATCTTCTCCCGCTTGTTTCAACAGTTCGATCCGCTTTGTTGGGTCGATCATCGGATGGGGCTTGCCTTGCGTATAGATGTCATCACCTAAATCGATGATCTCATGGCCAGCTGCTTTTAAGATGTACCCTTCCTGAGGGGCATCTTCTTGTTCTAGATTTAATCCTGCTTTGACCAGCATCGCTGCTTCGTACGCCAATGTTCCACCAGAATAGTAAGCTTTGATTTTTTGCTGTTCAGGGCCAAAAGCGACAGCTGCCGTTTCCTCTTTTACTGGCTCTAATCCAATCTGTTCTTGACGTAGCAGCTGCACGGCTAATTGTGCCGCTTCTTCCAGCGTGTAGGCTCTGTAAAGATTTTCTTCGTGATCCGTTGGTTCTTCCCCAAGAAAAATCGTGACTGCAGGTTTTGTTCCTCTTCTTAATAATGCCAACACTTCATCGCGGACACGTGGTGCAGGTGGTTTGGAGATCACCACGATCACCTCTGTATCAGGATCGTGTTCCAAGGCAAGAATGCTGTCTTTCATGGTGATCCCACCGACGGCTTCTTTGAGATCTCGTCCACCGGTTCCGATGGCTTGTGTCACACCGGCACCCAATTTATGAATGATGGTGGTGACTTCTTGGATGCCCGTACCCGAAGCGCCGACAACACCGATTTTCCCTTTACGAACGGCATTCGTGAAGGCTACTGGTATCCCATTGAGAATCCCTGTGCCACAATCTGGCCCCATTAAAAGAAGTCCTTGTTCATGAGCCATTTTCTTTAGCCGAACTTCCTCTTCCAATGAAACATTATCACTGAAACAAAAAACATGTTTGCCCGCTGCTAATGCGGTTTCAATTTCTGGTGCTGCCATAGTACCAGGAATCGATAAGACAGCGACCTTCGCATCTTTTCCAAGATCTAAGGCTTTTTCCCAAGTTTTGACGCTTTGGGTTTCTTCCCCTGCGCTATTGCTTTGGTCCGATAAGAAGGCATCGATTTCTGACAGGACTGTTTCGATGATTTCTTCCCCTTCAATGTCTAAAACGAGTACCATATCGTTGGATGTCGCATTGCTCATCTCCTCGGTATAAAGACCACCCGTCTTGAAGATATCCTTATTGGCAGGTGTACCCATCATGACCGAAGCGTTGTTGATCCCTTCGATCGTCAGTAAACGATTGGTCAAAAGCATTAAAACAATGGAATCTTGGTAATTGTTTTTTTGAATAATAGTGTGTAACATGGGTCTCCTCACTCTCCTGTTCCTGTCTGTGCAAAGGCATCTGACCCAGAATACTGGTCAAAATGAACCGTGTCGCTAATGAGATAGCGATAAATGTTCTTTTCGATAGGAATACCTTCTGCCATATATTTTTCATAAGTTAGTTGATTGATCTCGCCTGGATAATAGACTTGCTGGAACTGTTCAGCAGCTGGTATATCGTGCAGCTCTTCGATCATCGTTTCCACCGACTCTTTAAATGTGTCTAAATCTGTAAAACGTTGCGGATCGATCAGCAAAATAAATTGCCCTAAGTCGCGGCCTTTCGTCAGATCGTTGTACATAGAGGAAACATGCTTGCCAAAAGGCAGCCCAAGAAGCATTCCAGACAAGATATCCACCATCATCATCAACCCAAAGCCTTTTGGTCCTGAGATTGGCAATAACCCATGAACATGATGCGGATTCGTTGTTGGCTTGCCATGGGCATCAACGGCCCATGTTGCAGGAATCTCTTTATTTTTGGAGCGAGCGTCTAATATTTTGCCCCACGCTTGGACCGTCGTTGCCATATCAAAGACCACCGGTGCCCCCTGTTTTCGTGGTGCGGCAAATGCGATTGGATTGGTACCAAAATAATTTTCTTTGCCGCCAAAAGGAACCACCATTGAATCTGATTGGCACATAGATAATGCAATCAAGTCAGCTTCTGCAGCTTTTTTGACATAATAGGATAGCGCCCCACTATGACTCGTTTTCCGTACACCAACTGCCGCGATCCCAGAACGTTTGGCCATCTCAATGGCATGCTTTGTCGCTTCTAATACAACGACCTGCCCTGCGCCATTTTGACCGTGAACGATCCCGCTGCTCGGCCCAGTCTCTTCAAACGTGATCTGTGGAGTGCGATTCATTCCACCTTTAGCGATCCGCTCTGCGTAATAGTCTACCCGTACAGCCCCATGAGAGTGGATCCCGCTGGCATCGGCAAAGACTAAATGCTCTGCAACGATGGCTGCGTGCGCTTCAGACAAACCAGCAGCCGCTAATTTTTTTTGGATCAATTGCTGTAACTCTTGTGACTGTACAATAACCGTCTCTTCCATTTTCTAAACTCCTTTAAATTTCCGGATCGCGGTTGCAATCTTTGGAATAAATATAGGTCAATGGTTCGTCACGACCAACACCATAGGCCGCTTGCTGTACATAGGCACTCATGAAAATGTAGTCGCCTTTTTCCACCGGGAACCACTCATTATCTAAGTTATACATCCCTTTACCTGACAGTAAGTACGCCCCGTGTTCTTGATAGTGGGTCTCAATGTAGCCATGACTTGCCCCTGGTTCAAAGGAAAGGATATGAATATTCATGTCAAAGCCCAACTCTTTCGGTAAGAAATCCCAAAGCAAGACGTCTGCCATCCCTTCGTATTGGATCGGTGTCAACTCTGAAAGATTCCCCACTACTTTGTAGGATTGGTGATTTTCTAACGGTTGGTAACGCTTCTTATACAAGAACACTTCTGTCGCTTCTTCTTGGAGATTTTTCATATACAGTTTTTCTCCAGCAGGCAGATAGATATAGCCTCCGTCCGTCAATGTATGGGTTTCTTTGCCATCACTTACTTCCAGTTTGCCCGAGATGACATACAAGAAACTCTCGATCTCTGGACCGCCGAAGCCCAATTGGTTGGCGCCATCTTTTTTGAATGAAATGATGTAATCGACAAAAGACGCCCCTAATTTTGGTGTGCCGAGTATCGAACATTCACAGTTTTCAAAGCCTGGAATGACATTATTCACTAACCCATCATGCGGCAAGATCGCAAAATTATTTTTTCTAATGACTGCTCGTGATTGCAACAATCCATCTAAATAGCCCGTATTATTATTTTTATATCCCATGTGTGTCCCTGCTTTCTATTCTTTGTATGCTAGCTCGTAAAGGGAAGCTGCTAAAACTTCAACCCCAGCTACTAAATCTTCGATAGTCGTTGCTTCGGCTGGGTTGTGGCTAATCCCATCAATACTTGGTACAAACAGCATCGCAGTTGGAAAATGTGGTGCAATGATTTGGGAATCATGCCCCGCCCCACTATGCATGACTTTGTAGCGTTTGCCAGTTTGCTTCACCGCGTGTTCCACCGTGGCAACGATCGTATCGTCCATCGGCACTGGGCGTTCATCCATCCATAGGTCCATCTCCACTGTCAGGTCGTGCTCTTGGGCGATCGCTTGAATGATCTGTTCTGCTTCAGCAGTAAAGGCATCCAATAGCTGCCCATCAGTATGGCGACAATCCATCGTAAACAACACTTCACCAGGAACCACGTTGACCGTATTTGGCTTTGGCTCAACTTTACCGAATGTCACTACTAATGGATCCCCAAGCTCTAAGCCACGGTCGATCACTGCGGCACACATTTTGGAAAAACCATACACAGCATCTTGGCGATAGCCCATCGGTGTGGTTCCTGCATGATTGGCTTGTCCTTTTAAAACAAAGGTGTAGCGCTTTTGACCAGCGATACTATTGACGACACCGATCTGCAAATTTTCTTTTTCTAAAACACTGCCTTGTTCGATATGGATTTCCACGAAGGCTTTGATGTCTGATCGAACCGGTTTTTGTGGGTCGCGAAAATCAAAGCCTTGGCGTTGCATCTCTGCCACGAAGCGATTGCCTTCAAAATCTGCGATCGCTTCAACATCGGCTTTTTTGGCCTCTCCGACAAAGTTTTTACTTCCCCAAAAAACGGTTGGAAAACGACTGCCTTCTTCTTCTGCCATTGAGATGACTTCCAAGGAGCGTAAAGGTTGCCCATAGGTCTCTTTTAAATACTTGATTGCTAAAGCAGCAGCAACGACCCCGTATTGACCGTCTAATGTGCCGCCGTTGACGACGGTATCGATATGTGACCCTGAAAGAATCGTTTCTTCTGGATACTGGCTGCCTTCCATTCTGCCGAAGAGATTGCCGACTGCATCATAGGACGTCGTTAAGCCAGTTTCTTTTAATTGTTTTTCTACAAATGATTGCGCTTCTTTCCATGAATCGGTATAAAGCAGTCTAGTCATTCCTCCAGTTGGATCACTCCCAATCTGAGATAGTGCATCGATCATTGCCGCTACTTCTTTTTTCAACTCCATTGTTCTGCCTCCTTTGATTTATACGGTTATTGTAAGCGTGTTACTGAAGGACATCATTGTTCACTTTCGACAAAACCGTTTCTATTTTTAGTCATAACGCTGTTTTTTAAACCGCTTCCTTCTCCTATACTCTTCCTTATACTATCGAAGAAGAGAAAGGAAGAAAACAATGGTTTATCCTAAAAATGCCTTTGCGCAAACAGAAAAAATCCAATTTGGCACCTATGGCACTTTGCCGTTAGAAGTGACGATCCTAAAAGCAGCGCAGCCTCGGATCAGCCTTTTGTATTTTCATGGTGGTGGCTTCCTCTATGGTCAGCGGGAAGACCTTCCGCAGGATTATGTCCACCAATTGCTGGCTACGGGTGTTAGCCTTTACCTGTTCGATTATCCACTGGCTCCCGAAGTAGCGCTACACGATATCTACCTTCATGCAAAAAAGGCAGTGGCGTGGTTTTTGGCCGAAGGCTGGCAGTTCAGCGGCGTTGGTACAAATGAGTATGTTCTATTCGGTCGCTCCGCCGGCGGTTTTTTAGCAACCTTACTGACCGCACGCACAAAGCACTCGGAGCAAAAGGGTTTGATCCGATTTTACGGTTACCAAGAGTTGTTTTGTAAAGAATTTTTGCAGCCGGCACGCTTTTACACACAATTTCCGAAAGTTCCACCACTCGCCGCTGAAGCCATGATCGAAAGCCAACCCATCACCCACGGCACGTTAGAAAAACGATTCCCTTTGTACCTTTCCGCCCGTCAATATGGCAACTGGCAGCGTTATTTAGGGAATCGAGAACAGCTAGCAGCCTTGGCGATCCCTGCTGCCGCTTACCTAGATTTTCCTCCTTGCTTTGTCGTTCATTGCAAAAAAGATCCAGATGTTCCCTTTAGCGCATCCGATGCTTTCGCTGCACAAGTCCCCCATGCCAAAACACTTTGGCTCGACTTAGATCAGCATGACTTTGATCGGACACCAAATGCGAGCGCTGATGAGTGCTATCGAGAGATGATTTCATGGCTCCTTTTAACAATAGAGAAAAATTAAGCGCA
This sequence comes from Enterococcus sp. OL5, assembly GCF_006491895.1. Classification (NCBI taxonomy): domain Bacteria; kingdom Bacillati; phylum Bacillota; class Bacilli; order Lactobacillales; family Enterococcaceae; genus Enterococcus; species Enterococcus sp. OL5. Next base: position 476 of record NZ_VHIL01000007.1, on the reverse strand, counting down.
GATTTAGCCATGCTTCTTTAGTAAACAAAAACAGGCGATCTTCAAAGGAGTGTTCCCTCTAAAGATCGCCTGTTTTTTGATTATAGTGAGTTGAAAGTATTCACGACATTCTCAACACTGAAGCCGAATTCTGCTAAGACTTTGTCACCAGGTGCTGATGCACCGAAATGATCGATCGCGATCACTTTTCCATGGCAACCGGTGTAACGTTCCCAACCAAATGGGGAAGCCGCTTCGATCGCTACCCGTTTCTTCACTGCTTTTGGCAAGACGCTTTCTTTGTATTCTGAGCTTTGTGCTTCAAACAGATCAAAGCTTGGTAAGGAGACCACCGATACATCGATGCCTTCTTCTGCCAATTTAGCTTGTGCTTGGATCGCAAGATTCACTTCAGAACCTGTGGCGATCAAAATACCCGCTGGTGTTTCACCGGCTTGTTTTGAAATCACATAGCCACCTTTTGCGACATTTTCATC